>JANOJK010000008.1:0-4450 GCA_031408165.1 Acidobacteriota bacterium
TCCGCCAGCCAGTAGCGCCGGGAGATCGCCGGGAACACCTCGACGCTCGCCTTGTAATAGTCCCGCGTCAGCGGCCAGAGCGCCATGACGCCAACCGGCGGCCGCGTGTCGCTGCTCAACCAGTCGAGAAGCACGTGCGACGCCCAGGCGAGCGCCACCGCAAGTCCCCAGCGCGGGCGGCGCGTGAGGGCCGCCGCGACGAGGCCGGCGGCGACCGCCATCCCCACGCTGTGGCTGACGCCCCGATGATCGCCCACGAGCAGATCCAGATCCGGGGCCAGCGCAACGGCCACCAGGATCGCAGTCGCTGCGACATTCCGGCGCGGCACGAGGGCCCACGCTGCGGCAATTCCTCCAAGCGCATGTCCAAGTGGTGATGGCAACCCTGCACCTGCAGCCACTTTGCCAGCATTCAGCATTCAACATTCAACATTCAGCATTCAACATTCAGCATTACTCCCACTTTGCCATCTATGGGTGACCTTCTCTGTCATCGGGCGGCGCTATCGTGGCTGAAACGGCCACTTCGGGGGGCCGGCGGGGGGGCAAAATTTGCGCACTTCTGCACCAGGGGCGAAAGTGACACATCACGGCAAGTGACTGTAATAAAGGTATATAGAGCGCAGTAGTCAGATCGTTTTCGCTTGACACAACCGCGCCTGGCCCCTAGACTACGCATCAGCGACGTTTCTGTCTCCAGACATTCGACCGAACATTCCGAGGAGCTATATGGCAGCACCGGCAAGTGACGAGCGTAACGACCGCGAGCGCGCGAAGGCCATCGACCTGGCCGTGAGTCAGATCGAGAAGCAGTTTGGCAAGGGCTCGATCATGCGCCTCGGGCAGAAGGACGTCATCGCGCAGATGCCCTCGATCTCGACCGGTTCGGTGAGCCTCGACTATGCGCTCGGCATCGGCGGCGTGCCGCGCGGCCGCGTCATCGAGGTCTTCGGCCCGGAGTCGTCCGGCAAGACGACGTTGGCGCTCCAGATCATCGCGGAAGCCCAGAAGGTCGGCGGGATGGCGGCGTTTGTCGACGCGGAACACGCGCTCGATGCCGGATATGCGCGCAAGCTCGGGGTGGATCTCGACAACCTGCTCGTCTCGCAGCCCGACAACGGGGAGCAGGCGCTCGAGATCGTCGAGGTCCTGGTCCGCTCCGGCGGCGTGGACGTCATCGTCGTCGACTCGGTCGCGGCCCTCGTGCCCCGTGCGGAAATCGAAGGCGAGATGGGCGAAGCGCAGATGGGCCTGCAGGCCCGCCTCATGTCGCAGGCGCTCCGCAAGCTGACCGGCATCGTGTCGAAGTCGAAGACGTGCCTGATCTTCATCAACCAGCTGCGCGAGAAGATCGGCGTCATGTTCGGCAACCCGGAGACGACCACGGGCGGCCGCGCGCTCAAGTTCTACTCGTCGGTCCGCCTCGACATCCGCCGCATCGGCGCGATCAAGGACGGCGACGTCGTGGTCGGCGGCCGCACCCGCGTGAAGGTCGTCAAGAACAAGGTCGCGCCGCCGTTCCGCGAGGCGGAGTTCGACGTGATGTACGGCGAGGGGATCTCGAGGGAAGGGGACCTGCTCGACCTGGCCGTCGAACGCAAGATCGTCGAGAAGAGCGGGACGTGGTTCGCCTTCGACGGCGAGCGCCTCGGCCAGGGACGCGAAAACGTCAAGCAGTTCCTGAAGGACAACCCGGCGACCTTCAAGTCGATGGAGGCGAAGGTCCGCAAGGAGCTCGGCCTCACGCAGGACGAAGTCGTCGCGGTGTAGCCGGCGACGCTACAACAGCGTCACCTTGATCCGGGCCTGTCCGACGATGATTTCATCGCCGGACTCGATCCGCACTCCGCGGGACCCGGCGGGCACCACGATGGTACGTCCCCCGCGGAGCAGGCTCGTCCCGTGCACGCTCCGGTCGTCGTGGAGCCGGTACCCGGCGGCCTGCTGATCGTAGGTCACGTGCGCGTGCCGCCGCGACACGCTGCGGTTCGCCTCGGGTCCATCCTCCTCGAAGGCGACATGGTTCGTTCGCACGACACGGTATTTGGCATCGAGCACTTCCGAGCGGCGGCCGACGTCGATCCGGCCGCCGCTGAACACCTGCGTGCGCTGCGAAGCCTTGCCGGTCACGACAGTCAGCTTCAACCGCGGCATGGGTGCCGGCGCCGGCGCGGGGGGCGCCCCTTCAGCCACCCGGCCGAACTCCACGTTGAACTCCGGACGTTCCCACTGCGGACCTGCTTTCGTCGCGTACGAAATCTCTACGGTGAGATCACGGACGCGGCAGCCGGCCGATTGCAGCCGCGCCTGCAGCCGCTCGGTGAGCGAGGGCGGGCCATCCACGACGGCGCTGAACCGTGCGCGCGCCGCCTTGTCGGCCGGCGCCGCGACGATCGCGACCTTCACCCGATTGAACGGAAAGATCCGGACGCCGCGCCCGACCTCCTGGATCTGCTGCTCCGCCCGGTCGAGGACCGCATGGACGATTTCGAGCGGCGCAGGTCCCGACTGCCCCACGAACTCGACCACGGCCGCATCGAGGCTGCGGGCGATCTTCCGTTCCAGTTTCCTGGCCTTGCCGACAATGTCCATTTCAGTGGCCTCAGCGAATCAAGCCAAGCGCCGCCGCGGCGCTGACGATCTCCCCGGCGACGGGGGCGGCCGCCGTGCCGCCGTATCCCGCCTGCTCCACGACGACGGCGAACGCGATCCGGCGCTTCGCCGCGCCGTGCGGAGCGAAACCGACAAACCACGCGTGTGACGGGGCGCCGGCGATTTCTGCCGTCCCCGTCTTGCCCGCGATGGGAACCGCCGCGCCGCGCAGGCTGCGGCCCGTGCCGCTCAGCACGACGTCGCGCATGAATTGACCCAGTTGCCGGGCGCCGTCGGCCGGCAGGAACTCGTGCGCCGCGGACGCGGTCGCCGACTCGATCCGCGCATCGCGCATCGTGCCCCCCGCGGCGATCGCCGCCGCGATCCGCGCCATCCGAAGCGGCGAGGCGACGACGTCCCCCTGGCCGTAGCCGATCTGCGGGAGCGTGTCGCGCACGCGGCCGGCGGCATTGTCGCGGGCGAGCGACACCTCCGCGCGCGTGGCGGCGGCGACGAGCGGCCCCGGGCCGAGGCTCGCCGCCAGCTGCGCGAAGTAGGCGTTGCAGGAGACCACCAGCCCCTGATGCATGTCAATCGTGCCATGCGGCGTCTTGTCCTTGACGTCGTCGCGGATCGGACGCGCGTAGCCGTCCACGCGGGCGCCGGTCCGGCCGTCCGGAAGGCGCCCGCACGAGAACGTGGTGCGGCTCGCCCCCGGATTTCTGAGCAGCGCGGCGGCCGCGGTGACGAGCTTGAACGTGGAGCCGGGAGGATACAACCCGTACCGTGCGCGGTCCAGGAGGGCCTCGCCCTCGTCGCTCGCCGGCCCTTGGCGGGTTTGGGCCGCAGGCCAGGGATAGCTGACGCTGGCCAGCACATCGCCCGTGTCGGGATCGAGGACGATCGCGGCCGCCCGCCCCTGCGCCGATGTCACGGCCTGCCGCGCGAGAATCGCCGCGACGCGCATCTGCAGGCGCGCATCAATGGTCAGCGAGACGTCGCGCGGGCGTGCGAACAGCGCCTTCACGGCCGGGTGTCCGGGTTCGCGGCGATGACGAAGGACCGGGACGAGCTCGCGATAGTCGCGGCGCAGCGTCCATGCGTCGCCGTCAGCTGCGGTCACGCGCACGGGCGTCTGGTGATCGTCGAATCCGCGGAGCCTGGACTCGCTGTCGCGCTCGACGTACGAGGTGTTACTCGCG
The DNA here is from genome assembly GCA_031408165.1 of Acidobacteriota bacterium. Taxonomy (GTDB): domain Bacteria; phylum Acidobacteriota; class Vicinamibacteria; order Vicinamibacterales; family 2-12-FULL-66-21; genus JAICSD01. Next base: position 3,795 of record JANOJK010000008.1, read on the forward strand.
CTCCAGTTCCTGCGGGTCGTCGCGTCTCCGAGCAGGTGAAACGTGCGCCCGCCGAGCGGATAGCAGCGCGCGTGCGGATCGGGGCAGCTCGATTCGAGCGACAGTCCCAGGCTGGCATATCGAGACGCCGCGGCTGTCAGCAGCGCCCGGTCGTCGGTCGCCAGCGGGAGGCCCGCCCGATCGACGATCGAGCCGCGAGGAATCTGCCGGACGATGTCGAGCAGGCGCGGGTTGTACTGGTAACGGCGGGACCCGTCCGCCTGCAGACCGAGATGCGGCCTGACCGCCACTTCGTCGGCGGCGAGCACTTGAACACGTAAGGCAACGCCGGCGAGCAGGACGGCGGCCGCGCCGCCCGTCACGGTCAGCCAGCGGAGCGCCGGACGAAACACGGCGAGATCGGCCGGCGGGGACCGATCGGAGCGCAGCGCGGCGAGCAGGCCGAGTGCCGCGAAGTTGGCCACCATGGCGGAGCCGCCAAAGCTGAGAAACGGCGTGACGACGCCGGTCAGTGGCACCACCCCAAGGATGCCGGCGGCCATCAGCAGCACCGGCACCGCGAAGAACAGCGTCAGGATCACCGCCAGGAAGAACCCGTAATCGGTGGATGCCCGGCGCGCGGTGCCGAGCGCGCGCCAGATGAGCGCCGCGTAGAG
>JANOJK010000037.1:0-3396 GCA_031408165.1 Acidobacteriota bacterium
CCACGCTGTAGCCGTCCTTCTTGAGAAGATCGTAGACGCCCCGCCAACCGGACCCGTCAACGAACCCTCCGTGAATGAGAAGCACGTTCCTGACACCCTCGATTGCATTCGCTTGCGACATGGAAACCTCCCCGTGACCGAGCACCACCATGGCACCCAACGTCAGACAGAGCAACGTCCGTTGCGCGTTCGTGTTCAGCGCCTTTTGCATGACTTCCCCCTTCGCCGAGGACCCAGGGTCAGCGCGATATGGCCGGTGGAGCGACCGGCGCCAGCGATGCGTAAACTCTTCCTGGCCGTTGACCTTCTGTCCACCGGGAACGGTGTCAATACTGGCCAACCAGGAGGCTAAGAGTCCTTGAAAAGCACCTTAAGAAAGCTAAAAATCTCCTAATGCGAGACGCGGGTCCGATTCTTGAGTTCGGCCCATTCCGTCTCGACGTCCTCCGGCGCTCACTCGAACGCGACGGACAACCGATCGCCCTCTCTGGCAAAGCGCTGGAGATCCTGGCAATCTTGCTCGAACGGCAAGGCGAGGTCGTTGACAAGGACGACCTAATGCGTCAGGTCTGGCCGGACACCGCAGTCGAAGAGAACAACATCACGGTTGCCATCTCTGCGCTGCGCAAAGCGCTCGGCGAAACTGCTTCCGCCACCAAGTGGATAGTGACGATACCCGGCCGAGGCTACAGCTTCGTTGGCTTGGCCGCGTCGCAACCGCTTCGGTCCGTCGCGATCCTGCCGTTCAGCGTCCTGAATCAGGATGGCAGGAACGAGTACCTGGGCCTTGGACTGGCCGACGCTGTCATCACCCGGCTCGGCAACACGCCGCTCATCGTCCGCCCCCTTGCAAGCGTGAGCCGATTCGCCGGCCAGGATCCGATTCAGACAGGGCGCGATCTCGGCGTGGAAGCAGTCGTGGTGGGAAGCATTCGCACGGCGGACGATCTCATTCGAGTTTCGGTTCATCTGTTTCGCGTCCGCGACAGCCACCCCCTATGGGCACAGAATTTCGACGTCACTACCGATCACACTTTCACTCTTGAAGATTCCATTTCCGAACGAATCGTCTCCCACCTCACCGGGCGACTCACTGGTGATCAACAAAGCGCATTGAACAGGCGCAGAACGGAGAACCCGTCCGCTTACACCAACTACCTTCGCGGCCGTTACTACGCGAAGAAATACTCGGAAGACGGGTTCCGCAAGGCCCTCGCCTACCTGCAAGCCGCCATCGACAGCGATCCAGGTTATGCCCTGGCGCACAGCGGATTGGCTGATCTGTTTTACGACTCCTCTAACCTGGTCTTTCCGCCCAGGGACATCATGCCGAGAGCAAAGGCCGCAGCTCAACGAGCGGTTGAACTCGACCCGTCTCTCGCTGCTGCGCATGTGTCTCTCGGACTGATCGCGTCAAAATACGAATGGGATTGGGAGGCGGCCGAGCGAGAGTTCCAGGCGGCGCTCACCATCGATCCGAACCTCGCAACCGCGCACCTGTGGTACGGCACCTATCGCGCGCAGATGGGCGACTTCAATCGCGCTATCCCGGAACTACAGCGCGCGCAGGAACTCGATCCGCTGTCGGGTGAAATCAATGCGTATCTCGGGCTTGTCTTGTACTGGGCGCGACAATACGACGACTCGATCAATCAGTTCCGTCAGGCCATCACATTCGACCCGACTTTCGTCCCGAGCTATGTTTGTTTCGCGTGGGTTCTGGCGGCGCGTGGTGATACGAAGGCCGCTCTCGAGGCATGCGAGCAAGCCGTCGAACGGCAATCGAACGCATGGACTACGTTGGCGCTGGCGCGAGCGCAGGCACTCGCAGGTGACCCAGTGATCGCAGCCTCGACGATGGATCGTATCGGCAAGGAGGCGCCGCGGTTTGTTTCCGGCTACGATCGAGCTGCCGTCCATGCCGCGCTCGGCAAAGCTGACGAGGCCTTCGCCGCGCTTGAAGACGGTTATCAAGCTCGCGCGGAGTGGATGGGCTATCTGAAGGTCGATCCGCAGATGGACACGCTTCGGAGCGATCCGCGGTACGCGACCTTTCTCAGGCGCTTGAACTTCTAGAGAGGGTCCGGTGGACTGGGTGGGTTCGAACCGCTCTGGCCGCTCTAAACTACTGCATCTGAAGATGTTGTTTTCGCGAGGCTGAGCTGGCTGGGTGTTCGGGACGATTTCCGCAGCTGGCTCATCCGCGAAGCGGCGTAAGGAGCCGGTTTGAGAATTGCGCGGTTCGAGTGTGACGCTGTCATAGAACGTGAGCAGCCTGATGGTCGCCGACCGTCGCGTCTACTGATCGAGGCCTGGCATGCTCCGGCGGCGGGAGGAGGGATAGACTCGCCGCCATGGGCCTCCTCACCTTTAGCATCAACGTCACCCTGGACGGCTGCGTTGACCATCGCGCGGGCATCGCCGACGACGAGACGCACGCCTTCTTCACCCGCCTCATGGACGAGGGCGAGGCGATGCTGTGGGGCCGCGTCACCTACGAGATGATGGAGAGCTACTGGCCGGCCGTCGCCCGCGGCGACGAGGAGGCGCCGCCGGCCATGCGCGAGTGGGCGGTCAAGCTGGAGGCCAAGCCCAAGTACGTGGTGTCGGCGACTCGCAAGGACTTTCCCTGGAACAACAGCCACCACGTGGCCGGCGATCTGCGCACGGGCGTGCAGAAGCTCAAGGATGCGACGCCCGGCGGCGTGCTGCTCGGCAGCGGCAAGCTGGCCACCGAGCTCGACCGCCTGGACCTGATTGACGAGTACAAGTTCCTCGTCCACCCCAGGATCGCCGGCCACGGCCCGACCCTGTATCAGACGGGCCTGCCCGCCACCCGGCAGCTCGAACTGGTCTCGGCCCGGCCGCTCCGCAACGGTGCGGTGGCGATGCACTACCAGCGCGCGCGGTGATTCACGAGTGCCGCCTGGGACGTTGCGCAAAGCGCCTCCTTCAAGTCGTGCGCTGTCCCATCTGATTGTCGGATCACCCGACGAGCCGCAGTGTAGTGATGAGGGCCGTGAGAGCGGCGGGCTGTTGCTTGCGAGTCGGGTAGTACAAGAAGAAGCCGGGGAACGGTGGACACCAATCCTCGAGCACGCGGATCAGCGCTCCACTCTCGAGGTGCTGGGCGATGCGATCCTCCGTGACCCACGCGAGGCCCGCTTCGTCAAGCGCAGCTTGAATCACGAGATCACGTCATCGAGCAGGAGCGAGCCATTGAGGGCGATCGCGAGCGACTCGTCGCCCTGTCGAGTTCCCATTTGTAGACACTTTCGTTTCCAGCGACTAGTTTTCTGAATGACGCGGGAAGTGTCAGTTCTTCCGTCGAAGCGACGTGGTGGCCCAACGGAAGCAGTAGGTCAACAAGGCGGTCCGTCATGACGAGAGACACAA
>JANOJK010000044.1:0-1544 GCA_031408165.1 Acidobacteriota bacterium
GCGCCGACCGGGGCGTTCTGCGCCTGCACCGTCGAGGTCACGAGAGGCGCGCCGTTGCTCGTGAGGAGCATGGCGAGCATCGTGACGACGGCCCAGCGCTTGGATGCGCGGGTTCGGCGACAGGTGAAGGGCGTAAAGCGATGGGACCGTGGCGGACTACTCGGGTGATTGGGGAGCAACATCACATCCTCCTGACTACGTCGGTTAAGAACTGCGTGGCGGCGATACGTCCGTCCGACGTGAGCGATCCCCCGGACGCGCGGGACGGGCGCCGCGATCCGAGGGTTTCTTCGACACTGGGGGGAACAGGTCCCGACGCGACCCTGGCATCAGAGCCGTCGTCGTCTCCGTCAAAGTCCTCGAGCCAGACATCGCTCGAGTCGGTCGGACACCGATGGCCGGAGTGGCGCACCGGCTGGAGGCCGGAGACCTCTGTCCGTTCCGATGTGTGTGCCGGGACACCGGAGGCGATCGCAACCGCATCCGAGGCGCCGGCCGACACGTGGCGCGGGCGCGCCGTTGACGCGTGCGCGATGCCCGCCGATGCAACCACCAGCAGCAGCCCGGAGACCGCGACGGCGATCCAGTGCTGTGCGCTGACCCACGCGGCCGCGGGCGCGGTTCTATACGGCCGTAAGTACGGCGTCTGCATCTTCCTCCCCCGTTTGTGTGAATCGAACGTGAACGATAACGGTCGGGGCGGGGTACGGGGTATGGCCCGTTAGTGGGGGGAGGGTCTATCCGGGTCTATCTACGGGGAATTGCGCGGGAAAGGAGCGGCGCGGGCAGGACCACGGGCGTGGACAGGGCGTCCAGCGACAGCCAGGGGGGCGGCGAACCGAAGGGATACGCGCCGAGGATCAGCACCGGCGTCCCCGGTATCATGACTTCACGGCGGCTGTCGTCCAGGCTCCACTGCTCGCCCCACCCGTAGATCCACTGCGCGTCCCGGAGCAGCAGGCGCACGCAGGCATGGCTCGCGGGATAGCCTGGCAGATCGAACAGGTGAAACGACACGCCGCGCGCGTTGACGAAGTTGAAGTACCACTCGAGGAGCCAGTCCTCGTTGTCGGTGCTGCGCCGGCTGCGCGCGCGCCACGTCAGGTTGAACGACCCTTCGGGCGTCGGCGTCTCCTTCCGCCCGGTGCTCACGGGCCCCCACCGTACGAGCCGGCCATATTCGTAGGCGGCAAAGGCCTGCATCGGCTGGTGCACCACGAGCGCCTTGGCGTGAGGCTCGGCGGCGGCCCATGCCTGCGGGAAGGGGCTGTAGACGAGCGGGTCTTCCGACCAGCTGACGGGGACGACAATGCCGGGCACGGGAGGATCCGCGCGCAGCAGGTGCTCGCGATCGCGCCGGTTGAGCATCTCGATGATGTCAATTTGCGCCGGTGTGAACCGGCTCGCGAGCTCCACCGGCGTTTTCGGGCGCGGCTCGATGCGATAGGCGGGCGGCGCCTGCGCCGCCGCCGGTGCGGCGAGCAGCAGGGCGAAGAGGGCCGGCGCGACCAGGCGGATCACCAGCGGTCTACCGGACACGGTCC
>JANOJK010000059.1:0-1580 GCA_031408165.1 Acidobacteriota bacterium
AGCGCGGAGACTTCCGAGCCGGCCTGCGTGAAGCGGAAGATGTTGTCGATGAAGAGGAGCACGTCCTTCTTCTCGGCGTCCCGGAAGTACTCGGCGACGGTCAGGCCGCTGAGCGCGACGCGCAGGCGCGCGCCCGGCGGCTCCGTCATCTGTCCGTAGACCAGGGCGGCGCGGGACTTCTCGAGGTCCTGCATGTTGATGACGCCGCTCTCCTGGAACTCGAGCCAGAGGTCGTTCCCCTCGCGCGTGCGCTCGCCGACGCCGGCGAACACCGACACGCCGCCGTGCTTCATGGCGACGTTGTGGATCAGCTCCTGGATGATGACCGTCTTGCCGACGCCGGCGCCGCCGAACAGCCCGATCTTGCCGCCGCGCAGGTAGGGCTCGAGGAGGTCGACGACCTTGATCCCGGTCTCGAACATCTGCAGCTCGGTCGACTGATCTTCGAGCGACGGCGCGGCACGGTGAATCGACCACCGCTCGGTGGCGTTGATCGGCCGGTCCGGGAAGTCGACCGGCTCGCCGAGCACGTTCATGACGCGTCCGAGCGTCGCCGTCCCGACCGGCATCGAGATCGGCCCGCCGGTATCGACGACCTTCATGCCGCGCCGCATGCCGTCGGTCGCCTTCATGGCGACCGTGCGCACGCGGTTCTCGCCGAGATGCTGCTCGACCTCCGCAATGACGTCGATCGCGTCGCCGGCGTCGCCCGGACTCGACATGATGCGGACCGCGTTGTAGATGGCGGGCAACTGCCCGCCGGCGAATTCGACGTCGACGACGGGTCCGATGACCTGGACGACCTTGCCGACCTTCTGTTCTGTCACGACTGCTGTTGCCATAATTCGTCTTCTCTACTCTGGGCTGAGGGCTGGGGGGCGGAGTCAGGGGCTCGGGTCGGGGCCGAACCAGGGCGATCCACTCAGCCCCACGCCTCAGCCCTCTGCCCGCTGCCCCTACAACGCACCAGCTCCCGACACGACTTCGATAATCTCCCGCGTGATCGCCGCCTGGCGGACCTTGTTCATGTAGAGCGTCAGCTGGTCGATCATGTCGGCCGCGTTGCGCGATGCCGAGTCCATCGCCGTCATCTGCGCGGCGTAGAAGGCTGCGTTCGACTCCAGCAGCGCGCGGAACACCTGCACCTCGACGTGCCGCGGGATGAGCGTGGTGAAGAGCTCCTCCGCCGTCGGCTCGTACAGGTAGTCGATCGGGGCCACTCGCGGTCCGCCTTCGCCCGCGGCTCCGCTACCGGGCTTGGGCGAGACGAGGCCCGGCGCTTCGATGTCGAGCCTCGGAATCGGCAGCAGCCGCTCGACGACGATGCGCTGCGACATGACCGAGCGGAACTCGTTGTAGACCAGGTACACGCTGTCGACCTGGCCGCCGATGAACGCCTCGACCGCGGCCTCGGCGATCCGCTGCGCGTGGGAATACTGGAGGGCCTGGAACAGGTTCACCTGCTCGTACCGCACCTCGAAGCCGCGGCGGGCGAAGTAATCGCGGCCCCGCCGCCCGATCAGGCCGAGCGCGACTTCCCTCGCCGGGTCCTCGACGATGAACGCGCCCGCGCCCTTGAT
>JANOJK010000072.1:0-2691 GCA_031408165.1 Acidobacteriota bacterium
ATTCATCTGCTTCATCTCGCCAAAGAGCGCCACCAACTCATCACCTCGACCGTACTTCGCCTGAAAGACATCGCGCACAATCAGCATCTTGCCCTCCCCTTGCCCATTGTCCCGCACAAAGAACCTACCCAAGTATCGCGCCATCGAGCTTCGCAACACCACGATGCCAGACATGAAGATCGTGAACATGAGCCTCGGCGGCGCCACGCTCTTCGCGGGCGGCGACATCGAGGACGAGCTCGCCTCGTCGATGGCCGCGTCGGGCATCTCTCTCGTCGTCTCGGCCGGCAACTCAGGCCCGAGCGGATCGACGGTCGGCAGCCCCGGCACGGCGCGCCACATTCTGACGGTGGGGGCCGCGTCGAGCCCGGTGCACGAGCGCATCCTCCGTGACGTGCAGTTCGGCACCGGCATAGGTCCGCTGTTCCGGCCGGATTCGCACCAGCAGATGGCGGACTTCAGTTCGCGAGGCCCCAATGCCGACGGGCGCATCGATCCGGAGGTGGTCGCGAACGGGCTGGCCAGCTTCGCCCAGGGGGCGAATGGCGGGATCAGTCTCGTGAGCGGCACGTCGTTCGCCGGTCCGACGGTGGCGGGGGTCGTCGCGGCGCTCTACAGCTACAAGCCGTCGGCCACACCTGCCGAGATCCGGTCCGCCATCGTGGCGTCGGCGCGTCCGGAGGTCATCCCCACGGCGGCCGCGGTGGACCAGGGCGCCGGCTACGTGAACGCCGCTGGCGCGCGCGACCTGCTCGACACCGGCGTCCCGGAGATCGGCGATCCCGCGCCCGCGAGGAAGAAGGTCGCGCAGAACGTGAAAAAGGGGGCCGGCATCGAGCCGATCGAGGACTCGACCTACAGGGCGAGGCTCCGCAAGCTGCGCCCGGCCGAGCGGCGCGAGTTCTACTACGTCGTCAAGAAGGGCACGGGCGCGGTCAAGCTGACCCTGTCGAATATCACGCCCGAGCTGCCGGCCGCCGAACAGAACGCGTTTTTCGGCGACGACATCCAGCTCGCCGTGCATTCCGCGAAGACATCCTCGATTGGCGGGGGGGGCGACTACCTCGCGTTTGATTTCATCAACGCCGACCGCACGTACGTCTTCGACAACCCGGAGACGGGCCTGATGCGGATCACCGTGCTCGGCGACTGGACCAACGTCGGACGCGTCTCGGTCGACGTGCGCATCGAGGAGGTCAGGGAGAAACTGTCGAAGCGCGACTTCGATGGCGAACTCACGGAAGGGCAGTTCAAGGTTCATGAAGTCGACATTCCCGCCGGCACCGCGTCGGTGACGTTCCGGCTGTCGTGGGAGAGCGACTGGGGCGCCTATCCGACCAACGATCTCGACCTCGTGATCGTGCCGCCGGTCGGGGCGCCGAACTTCGCGGGCGCGACGCTCGACAGTCCCGAAACGGTAACGATCGCGACCCCGCCGGCGGGCAAGTGGACGATCTACGTGGAGGGCTTCACCGTGGCGGGCAAGCGCGAGAGATACCAGCTGCGGATCGACTACCAGTAGGGTCGCACGCCGGCGCGCGGCCACGCGACCGTGGCAACGACGGGATAGTGATCCGACGCGCGCCGGGTCTCCGGATCGATCGGCACGGACACGGCCGCCACGGCCGTGTCCGCCGCCACCAGGAGGTCGTCGATGCGGCTGGCGGGGCCGCCGGCGAGACGGGCGTTCGAGGTGTGCCCGCTTCCTGTCTCCGCGGCGCCCCACGCCCGCGACGAGGCGGGCAAGAAGCGTCTGCATTCCGGCCACGTGCGCGCCGCGTTGAAATCCCCACATGAGCACGACGGGCTCCGTGACGCCGGTCACGACCCGCAGCACGTCCTGCACCTGGTTCGCCGGCGCCGCATCGGGGGATGGTCGCACTCCGGGTGACGGTAGAATCCGCAGGCATGTCAGCCCCCCAACCGCGCATCACGGCGATCGACGCCTTTCGCGGCTTCGTGATGTTCCTGATGCTTGCGGAAGCGATGCGGCTCTGGACGCTGCACACCGCGTTTCCGGCGAGCCGCCTCTGGGCCGCGGTGGCCTACCACACGACGCACGTGCCATGGCAGGGCTGCTCGCTTCACGATCTGATTCAGCCGGCGTTCTCGTTCCTGGCCGGCGCGTCGCTCCCCTTCTCCATCGCGAGCCGCCGAGCGCGCGGCGAAGGGTTCGCGCGGATGCTCGCGCACGCGGTGTGGCGCAGCGCCGCGCTCATCGTGCTCGGGATTTTTCTCCGGTCGCTGGAGCGGGCGCACACCTACTGGACGTTCGAGGACACGCTGACGCAGATCGGGCTCGGCTACACGTTTTTGTTCCTGCTGGCCTTCGCGTCCCTGCGCGTGCAGATCGCCGGGTTCGTCGCGATCCTCGCCGGATTCTGGGCCGCGTTCGTGCTCTACCCGCTGCCCGGTCCCGGATTCGATTACACGCAGGTCGGCGTCAAGGCGGACTGGCCGCATCTCTATTCCGGCTTTCTCGCGCACTTCAACAAGAACTCGAGCCTCGCGTGGGCGTTCGACGTGTGGTTCCTGAACCTCTTCCCGCGCGAGAAGCCCTTCCTCTTCAACAGCGGCGGATGGTCGACCCTGTGCTTCATCCCGACGCTGGCGACGATGATGCTGGGGCTGTGGTGCGGGGAGTGGCTGAAGTCGCCTCGTGCGGTTGCGGACAAGCTGAAAGGACTGATC
>JANOJK010000001.1:0-4577 GCA_031408165.1 Acidobacteriota bacterium
GTCCTCCCATCCTGAAGCCTCCCGTCCGTTCCGCGGCAGCGAACCGCAAGGCATCGATGGTGGTCACGATCCAGAAGGCTGCAACCGCGCGCGGCCCTGTCGCGCGCGCGGCGTCGAGTTCGGTGCGCCAGGCGAAGCGCATGCCGTCGCCGAACCGCGCGCGGGTCTGCGACGGGTACGCGCGCAGCAGCAGGGCGAACAGCCGGTCGGCGGCGTTCATGCGCGCCCCCGGCGCGAGACGGGCCGCAGGTTGTCGAGCGCGGCGACCAGCGAGGCCAGGCGATCCCGCTCGCGCGCCAGCACCTGCCGGCCGGCGGCCGTGATGCGGTACTAGGCGCCGCGCCGGGGGTCATCGTCGCGCGGCCCCGTGGCCTCCTCGACGAGCCCGTTCTTCATCAGGACGGAGAGGCGCCGGTAGAAGGAGCCCGTGCTGACTCGAACGGCGCCTGCGGATCGCTCGCGGATCGCCTGCATCGCGGCGTAGCCGTGGGCGCGGCCGTCGCCGAACACCAGGAGGATGTATATGTCCAGTTTAGACATGTCCATATGGGGTGCATAATACCATGGGTTGGCAGCTGGCTCCTGGCAGCTGACTACTGGACGCTGGCTCTGGAAGCTGGAAGCTGGCTACTGGCAGCTGGAAGCTGACTGCTGGCAGCTGGAAGCTGGAAGCTGGAAGCTGGAAGCTGGCTACTGGCAGCTGACTACTGGCAGCTGGCAGCTTCTCTTACGACCCGACCTTGAAGGCCACCATCTGCTGGGCGGTGCCGGACGGCGACTTGCCGTCGATCTGGATCAGGTATTCCCCTGCCGCGAGCGAGGCCAGTGGGAAGTCGATCTGGAAGGGCTTGCCTTCCGCCGCCTGGACGGGGACGTCGGCCATCGAGGCGCCGGTACGGTTCAGCAACCGGGCCGTCACCTCGGGCCGCGTGCCGCCGGCGGCGTACGCGTCGAAGCGGATCAGCAGGCGCTCGCCGCGGCTGAACTCGCGGCTCGCGGTCGGCGTCGCGTCGAGGTTGTTCCGCGCGAGCAGCATTTCGCGCGCGGTGCGCGCGCGGTAAATGCGCGGCGTACCGAACGAGACCTGGGTCTTCGCATAGTCGGGGATCGTCAGCGACTGCGTGGTCGAGTCAATCACCTGGCCGCGCGCGTTCTCCACGACGATGCGCATCTCGATCGCCCCCGGGGGGGCCGTGAAGGATGCGCTCGCGCCGGCGGTAACGGGCGCGGCGGCGGCGCCCGTCGCGGCGGCGGGCGGGACGGGCGGGGTCGCGCCGCTGTCGGACGCGTTCTTGTCCGGGATGGAGCCTCGGAACACCGGGCGCCCGTCAGCCGCGGTCGCCGTCAGCACGACGCGCGCGGGGACTTCGGTCGCCCGGCCGCCCTCGGATCCCGCGAACGGCTCCCACACGAACGTGACGCGCGCCAGCCCCCCGGGCGCCTGGTCCATGCCGGTCCAGAAGCGGGCAGCGTGTCCGCGGCCCGCGGGCTCGGCGATGGCGCTGAGCGCATGGGTGATTTCCTTCGGCGGACCTGCCTTGGGCGGCGCGGTCGCCCGCGCCGCATCGTCGGCCGTGTAGGCCCAGTACCCCTTGCGCGCGCGCACGTCCACACCCGCGCGTTTCACCCGCACGGCGATCGTGTGGAACCGCCCGTCGGTCGGCGCGCTCGACGAGGTGTACCCGAGCAGGTAGTACCCGCTCGCGTCGCGCATGATCTGCTTCATGCCCGCGGCGAGGTCGTTGCGGTTGACGATGGCGCGGCCGTCGGTGTTGTCGGCGAGCACGCGCAGCGTGTCGATCGACTGGTTCAGGTTGGTGCGGTCGGTCTGGAGGCTGACCCCCTGGTTGATGTCGAACTCGAACGCCGCGAGCCCGCGCGGATCGACCGCGTAAATGGAGGTGTTGTTCCGGTTGACGGTGTCGAACGCCTCGCGCAGCCGGGAGGTCAGGTCCACGGAGTTGAAGAACTGCTGCGCCTCGAGACGCGGATTGCCGGCGCCCGGGTCCTGTCCCGGCGCCACCCGGGCGCCGGGCCGCGGGGCCGCCGCGACGGGATCGTTCAACTGCGCGGGCAGCGTGCTGGTGAACCCCTCACTGACGAAGATGATCGACTTGCGCCCCTCGCGCATGCCGCCGAGCTTCACCGCCGCGCCCTTCAGCGCGCCGAGCGTCACGTCGTTCCGGATGTTCTCGACCGTCTGCGCCGGGTAATACGCGTACCGCTCCTCGAACTCGTTGCGTGGATCGTAGAGCCCCTTGCGCCCTTCGAACCTCTTGATCGAGGCGACCAGCGAATCGCGGTTTCGCGTGAACGTGAGCGCGCTGACGGGCGTCAGCGGGTACATGATCGCGACCATGTCCTGCGGCGCGAGCTGGTTCTGCACGAACTCGATCAGCGGCTGCTTCACCGCCAGATCGTTTCCCCGCCGCACGTGATAGTCGTCGAGGAGCATGACGAACAGGCGCACGTTCGGCTGCCGCGCCTCGCTCTCCTCGTCGTACAGGCTGCGGATTACCTTCGGCGCGCGCCCCTCCGCCGCGAGCGCGTCGATCTTCACGATTTCGAAGGTGTCGACTTTCTGCGGCTTCCTGTCCTCGCGCACCTCGAAGTCGCCCTGCGCCATGTCCAGGACGACCTCTCCGGTCTTCTTGTCCGTGACGATGACGTCGACGCTGACGAAGTTGATGCCGCTGCGGATGACCGGCGGGCGCTGCGGCTGCCCCTCGACGCTGCCCGAGGCAGGGGGAGCGGGCGCCGGCTGCTGCGCCGGCGGCGGCTGCTGTGCCGGAGGATCCTGACGGGCCTCCATGCCCGCGCACACGCCGAGAACGACGACGCCGGCCGCGACGAGACGTGACTGGACCCGCATACCCCGATGATAACATCGGCCACATGCCCGAACAGACGATCGAGCACGCCCAACCCCTGACCATGCTGGCGGAGGACGAAATACTCTTCCGCGACAGCGTACGCGAGTTCGCGGAAGGCCAGATCCGGCCGCTCGTCAGGGAAATGGACGAACAGGCCAGCATCCCCCGCCCGCTCATCGACAAGCTGTTCGACCTCGGCGTCATGGCGATCGAGATCCCGGAGACATACGGGGGCGCGGGCGCCAGCTTCTTCCACGCCGTCCTGGCGGTCGAAGAGTTGTCACGGGTCGATCCGTCCGTCGGCGTGCTCGTGGACGTGCAGAACACACTCGTCGTCAACGCCCTGCTCCGCTGGGGCAGCGAGGAGATCAAGCGGCGCTACCTGCCGAAGCTGGCGTCGGCGACCGTCGGCGCCTACGCTCTCTCGGAAGCGGGATCGGGGAGCGACGCGTTCGCGCTGACCACCCGCGCCAGGGAGGACGGCGACCACTACGTGATCACCGGCCGCAAGCTCTGGATCACGAACGGCAACGAGGCGGACGTCTTCCTCGTCTTCGCGACCGTCAACCCCGACGCGGGTTATCGCGGCATCACGGCGTTCATCATCGAGCGCGGTCTGGGCGGATTCACGGTCGGGAAAAAGGAAGACAAGCTGGGCATCCGGGCGAGCAGCACGTGCGAGCTCATCTTCGAGGACTGCCGCGTGGCGAAGGCCGGCGTGCTCGGCGAGGTCGGCAAGGGCTACAAGTCGGCGATCGAAACCCTCAACGAGGGGCGCATCGGAATCGGCGCGCAAATGATCGGGCTCGCCGCGGGCGCCCTCGGGCATGCCATCAAATACACGAAGGAGCGGAAGCAGTTCGGGAAGCCCGTCGCGGAGTTCCAGGCGGTGCAGCACCAGCTCGCGCGCGCGGCGATGGAGCTCGAAGCGGCGCGGCTCACCGTCTACAACGCCGCCCGTCTGCGCGACGCCGGCCGCCCGTTCCTGACCGAAGCGGCCATCTGCAAGATCTTCTCGTCGGAGGTCGCCGAGCGCGTGTCCTCACTCGCGGTGAACCTGTTCGGGGGGAACGGGTTCGTCAAGGACTACCCCGTCGAGAAGCTGTACCGCGACGCCAAGATCGGGCAGATCTACGAAGGCACCTCGAACCTGCAGCTGCAGACCATCGCCAAACAGATCCTGGGATAAGACCTGCGATCCACACTACCTACGCGAGGATCGCTTCGGCGATCACCATCCGCTGTACTTCCGATGTCCCCTGGTAGATCTCTGTCGCGCGCACGTCCCTGAACAACCGTTCGACCACGGACCCGCGCTGGTAGCCGTGCGACGCGAGGATCTGCATCGCGCGATCGGCGGCTCGGTGTGCGGCCTCCGACGCGCTCAGCTTGGCCATGGCCGCCTCGAGCGCGGGACGCTCCTTGCGCCCGCGCGCATCGGCGGCTTTCAGCATCAGGAGCCGGGCGGCGTCGAGCTCGGTGGCGCTGTCGGCGAGCATCCACTGGATCGCCTGGTAGTTGGCGATCGGCTGTCCGAAGGCTTCGTGCTGCTTGGCATGCGCGAGGGCGGCGTCGAGGGCCGCCTGGCCGACGCCGAGCGCCTGGGCGGCGATCGCCACGCGTCCGCCGTCGAGCGCCCACATCGCGATCTGGAACCCGTCGCGCGGTCCGCCGAGGAGCGCGTCCGCGCCGACGCGCACGTCG
>JANOJK010000093.1:0-2018 GCA_031408165.1 Acidobacteriota bacterium
GGGCGTCCTCCTGGCGGCGAATCACCTGCCGCGGATGTTTCCCATGCTCATGACCGCCGCCGGCACGCTCACCGCGGCGCGCGCCTTCATCGTCGGCGCGGGCGTTGCGGGGCTGCAGGCGATCGCGACGGCGCGCCGCCTCGGGGCGCGGGTCGAGGCATACGACGTGCGCCCCGCCGTCAAGGAGCAGGTGCAGAGCCTCGGCGCGCGGTTCGTCGAGATGCCGCTCGAAACCGGCGACTCGGAGGACAAGGGCGGGTACGCGAAGGCGCAGGACGAGGCGTTCTACCGCCGCCAGCGCGAGATGATGATCAAGGTCGTCGCCGGCAGCGATGTCGTCATCACCACCGCGCTGATTCCCGGGAAGAAGGCCCCGATACTCATCACGGGGGAAATGGTGGACGGCATGGCGCCGGGCTCGGTCATCGTCGATCTCGCGGCGGAGCGCGGGGGCAACTGCGAACTCACGCGGCCGGACGAAGTGGTCGTCCACAAGGGCATCACGATTCTCGGACCCTCGAACCCGCCGGCGCTCGTGCCCAACCACGCGAGCCAGATGTATTCGAAGAACATCACGACCTTCCTGGCGCACCTCCTCGGGAAAGAGGGGGCCGGCAAAGCGGCGCTCGAGCTCGATCTGACGGACGAGATCACCCGGGAGACCCTGCTGACGAAGGACGGCGACCTCGTCCACGCGCGCGTGAAGGACCTGCTCGGCGCGGCGGCGCAGTAACGCCCAAGATGTGGCTGCTCAAGACTGAAGACACGGCGGACCTGCCGTTCCTGTTCCGGATCCTGCCAGGCAGCATCAAGACCGTGGGGCGAGCCACGAGGGCCGACTTCATCGTGGAGGCGGCGCTCGTGTCGCGGTTCCACTGCCGCCTGACCGCGGGCGCGACCGCGCTCGAAATGGTCGATCTCGAAAGCACGAACGGGACGTTCGTCAACGGTGAGCGCGCGAGCCGCGCGACGCTCAAGCACGGCGACCGGCTGGGCGTCGGCCGTGTCGATCTGATCGTCGAGAAATCAGACCAGTGAAACGATGGTCCGCGCAGCGCAGCAGAGGGTCCGAAGGCCCAGCGTGAACGGGTAACTGGTCGATGCCCTGTTTTACTTCAGGAAAGGGTTGGACAGCCGCTCGCGCCCGATCGTCGTCTGGTCGCCGTGGCCGGACCACACGACCGTGTCGTCGGGATAGCTGAACAACACCTCCCGAATCGATCGGAGCAGCGTCTCCAGGCTGCCCCCCGGCAGGTCGGTGCGTCCGATTGAGCCCGCAAACAACGTATCGCCCACGAAGAGTGTCGGCTTGTCCTCGCCGTGCCTGCTCACCGCCAGGCAGACACCGCCCGGGCAGTGCCCCGGCGTATGGCGCACGTGCACGGTGTAGCGCCCGAAGCGCAGCGGCCCCTCTCCGTCGTAAAAGTGGTCCACGGGTGGCTGAGGGTCGATGCGCAACCCGAACATCAACCCCTGCTGCACGACCTGCTCGTAGAGGAAGTTGTCGTCCTCGTGCAGCCACACGGGGACGCCGAGCGCGTCCTTCACTCGGGAAACCCCGGTCACGTGATCCAGATGGGCGTGGGTCAGCAGGATCGCCTGAATGGAGAGACCGTGCCGCGTGGCCGCCTCGAGGAGCTGGTCGGCCTCGTCACCGGGGTCGATGACGATTCCCTCGCGGGTCTCCTCGCACCCGAGGACGAAGCCGTTCTTGAAGAAGGGGGCCACAGCCCGATGTTCGAGAATCATCGCCGGTTTCTGAACTCCTTGACCTAGCTAGAAGGCCTGTAAAATGTCGAATGCTGAATGTTGAATGCTGAATTCAGCGTTCAGAGTTCAACATTTGGCATTTCATGGCCACCACTGGTGGCTACCCTAGCTAGTCTCCTGCAAAAAGCTTTCGGGTTCCAGAACCGCGGAAGGCCGGCGCTGAGCCGGTTTGGGCGACCCCTGCGCCTTAATCGGCATGGGAGCGAAAACCGTGGAATTCCGCATGGTGAGGGAGCATACCAGCGTGC
>JANOJK010000098.1:0-1843 GCA_031408165.1 Acidobacteriota bacterium
GACGACGAGCGGGCGCTGCGCCTGGAACCTGCGGATGTCGCCGAGGTAACGTCCCGGAACCGCGAACGACACGTAGATCGGCGAGACCTGGTTGATCACGACGAGCGGCGTCGCGTCGTTGGCGCGGACCAGGTCGCCGACATGGACCGTTGCCGCACCCGTCCGTCCCGAGATCGGCGCGGCGATCCTGGTGTACGCGAGATTCAGTTTCGCGTTCTCGACCGCCGCGCGGTCGGCGGCGAGCGTCGCCTGCAGCGCGTCGTTGCTCGCGCGCTGCGTCTCATACTGATCGCGCGGAATCAACCCGCGCTTGAAGAGGTCCTCGTAGGTGATCTTCTGGCGCTCGGCGTTGTTGGCGGTGGCGGTATCACGCGCGAGGACCGCCTCGGCCTGCGAGAGGGCGGCCTGGAACGGGCGCGCGTCGATCGTGAAGAGTGGCTGCCCCTTCCGGACGTCCTGTCCTTCCGTAAAGTGCATCGCGCTCAACTGGCCGGTCGTCTGTGCCCGGATCTGAACAGTCTGGAGCGGCTCGGCCGTGCCGACCGCCGGAATCGTGACGGGCACCGACTTGGCCACGGCCTTCGCGGTCACCACGGGAACCGGCCCGCCGCCCCCCCTTCGTCCGCCGCCCGCGCCCGCTCCGCCGCGTCCCGCCCCCGCGCCGGCGCCCTGGGTGGCCGCCGCCGCCGGGGCGTCCGTCCCCTTCTCCCCCGAACAGGCGACGAAAGAGACACACAGGGCGACGAAAAGGGCGGCTTTTTGTAGATGGCTAGGCATTCTGGCAGACAAGGAAATATCTGATCATGTGAACGACGGGCGGGTCCGGATCGTTTACCGCAAAGGGCTAAGTCTAGTACTGATGGGAACTTCCGGCAACGGGTTACCGTCAAGAGGGCCCATGCGACAACTTCTCCAGGACCTCAGGTACGGTCTTAGGACGCTCGGCCGGACGCCGGGGTTCACCGCCGTAGCCATTCTCGTTCTCGCCCTCGGCATCGGCGCGAACAGCGCCATGTTCACGCTCGTGAACGCCATGCTGCTGAGACCTCTGGCCGGAAAGGCGGATGAGCTCGTCGGGCTCTACAGCCACGATCGCACCAAGCCCAAGTCGTCCTACCGTGGCTTCGCGTACGCGAACTACGTCGACATCCGCGCCAGCAACGACGTGTTCGCGTCGTTGATGGCGCACACCTTTTCGATGGTCGGTGTGCCGGCGGGCGACACCACGCGGCAGACGTTCATCTCGGTGGTCTCGTCGAACTATTTCGACACGCTCGGGGTGTCGCTCGCGGCCGGACGCACCTTCACGCTCGAGGAAGAGCGCCCCTCGGCGCGCATTCCCGTGGTCATCGTGCGGCACGAGCGTGCGGCGCTCCTGGGGCAGACCATCAAGATTAACGCGATCGACTTCACGGTCGTCGGCGTGGCGCCGCCGAAGTTCACGGGCACGATGGCGCTGCTGGCGCCGGACATGTGGCTGCCGCTCGGCATGTTCGACGTGGTGGTCAACGACATCTTCAAGAACAGCGGCACCGGACTCGCGGATCGCAGGAACCTTTCGCTGGTGGTCGCGGGCCGGCTGCACCCGGATTTGACTGTCGAGAGTGCCGCGCCGCGGCTCGAGGTGTTGTCGCGGCAGCTCGAGGGCGCGTATCCGGCCGAGAACAAGGACCAGCTGCTGACGGTCAATCCGCTTCCGCGGCTGGGGATCAACACCTCACCATCGTCGGACGCCGGCCCGGCCGGCGCGGCGGCGTTCCTGATGGGGCATTCGGGCGTCGTCCTGCTCATCGCCTGCCTGAACATCGCGAACATGCTGCTGCTCGCGCGCGGGTCCTCGCGG
>JANOJK010000102.1:0-1723 GCA_031408165.1 Acidobacteriota bacterium
CGGCCTCGTGTCGAGGCGGTTCGCGATCACCGGCAAGTATGGCGGGAGCGCGCCCGACACGTTGAACGGAGTCATGTCTGGCGTGATCGTCGCAAAGCTCGTGGAGCCCAAAGCGAACGTCTGCCGCCACCGCGTCAGGTAGAAGTGCTGGACGGCGGTCTTCGTGAAAATGGACACACCGTTGACCCTGATCGTCACGTTGTAGGTGACGGTGGTTGCCCCAACTTTGTCGAGCACGTTCTCGACCGAGACGTCGATGCGCCCGCCGCCGTCTTCGTAGACGCGGGTATCGAAGTTCACGCGCAGGAATGGATGCGCAGCGCCACCGGCCGAAACCGGCGTGACGACGGAGCGCCCTTCGTACGCGAGAGGACCTGAGAGCCACAGGTCGGCCGATGGGGCCGGCGGCAACGCGGCGGTATATGTCTGGCCCCCGATAACGAGGGCAACGGACGCTACGGGCAGTGCGGGTACAAGGCTTCCGCTGGAAGGAGCGGCCGGAGTGAGGGGGAACGTGCCGGCACTGGTCGCATGCACGGTTACGACCGCGAAGCGGATCGAGTTATCCGGCCATCGGGTCTTGACGTCGGTTTGGGTGGGAAAACTGCCTACCTGGAGGCCATCGGGCGCCGCGCCCTGGGGAAGGGCCTGTCCAAACGTAGCCCATCCGACGCTCAAACCCACGGTGCCGATGGGAGTCTGGGCGTCCGCCCGCGCGCCGAAGACGAGGAAGAGCGCCAACGCCGTGAGGAGCGCGAACCGAAGGCCTCGCGTCGCCCGTGCGCCGCTCAATGGCCGGCGCCTTGACATGATGAGCAACAGCTTCATCCACCTTTTCTGCGTGACTGGTGTCAGCCAATCAGGCTGACGGTGAAAGACGGACGAAGAACGCAAACGAAGGCCACAGTCCTTTCAAGACTGGTTGGCCGAAAGTCTGGCGAATAGAGGGGAGCCGTCGGGGATTCACAAAGCAACCAGCGGTCCAGCCGAGGTGTGTAATCAAGGCGCAATCCAGCCTCGGCCGTCAGGGCCAGGCTCTGAAGTCACATACCGGACAGTCAAAAGTCTTCTCCCCGGCAGACTTCCAGATGAAAAAAGAAAGGCCGAGTGCCGAAGGATTGCGTTCTGAGTTTCGAACACATCCTCCGACCCTCAGCCTCGAGAGCTTCGAGGGCTGACCTCAGATTCGCGGCAACAGAGAGGCAGCCACAAGCGTGGGGCGGAACCCAAGCCGTGAGGCATTCAGGCCACGACCACCGGCCCCGGCAGGCCGGTGAAGAGCAATGGCGCAAACCACGGCGAACAGGACGGCGTTTCCCGGCATCTGGAGGCTGAAATCAACGGCTTCCTGCAGCGCGATGGCGACGAGCCCGGTGACGGCCCCTCTGCGCAACCACCAGGCGGTGGACGCGCGAGGATCCTCTTTGAGGCGCCTCCACACCTCACGCGCGAACAGGAGCACGCATACGCCGACGGGCAGCACCAGAAGGAGCCCCCCTTCGGCCGCGAGTTGGAGATAGTCGTTGTGAGACTGCTCGTAGTGCTGCGAGAGATCGTGGCGCTGATAGAAAAGCGACGCCACGTGGTACGTGTTCAGCCCCGTCCCGGCAACGGGAAAGGCCGATGCGACGCCGCGGGCGTCGCTCCATGCGCCGCGCCGGTCATTGAATTCGCTCCAGTTGGCTTCCGCGAAGCGGCCGACGATCGCGTCCGTACCGACCCA
>JANOJK010000112.1:0-5027 GCA_031408165.1 Acidobacteriota bacterium
GTACACGGATCGCGATCACCGCGCCATCGCAGGGATGTCGATGGGCAGCGGCCAGACCTTGAACATTGGCCTGACCAACCTCGACAAGTTCGCCTGGATCGCCGCCGTCGCCGCCGCCCCGAACACCCGGCCGCCGGCCGAACTCATTACCGATCCGGCGGCCCTCAAGCAGCTCAAGCTGCTGTGGCTCTCCGTCGGCAACCGGGACAACCTGTTCCGCGTCAGCAAGGGGGTTCACGATTACCTGACGGAAAAGGGCGTGCCCCACATCTGGCGCGTGGACACCAATGGCCACGACACCGGCGTAATGACCAACAGCCTGTACCACTTCGCGCAAAAACTGTTCAAAGAGTAGAGCAGCCAGCTCCCTGAGTACGGGCCGCCCATCGCCCGTCCTGGGCCGCCGGCTTGACGTTCCAGTGCCCATACGGGTCAAGGGCGGCCAGTTTGATCATTCGCAGAGTCCCGTGCTCAGACGGGCATCGATTTGGATAGTGGGAGCTCGCGAATCCGTTTTCCGGTGAGTGCGAAGACTGCGTTGAGAATGGCGGGCGCGACGGGAGGAACGCCGGGTTCCCCGACCCCTCCGGGCGGCGCTGTGCTCTCGACGAGATCGACCCATGTACGGCGGGGAGCTTCATCGATCCGGACGATGCGTCCGCCGCCGCGGAAGTTGTCCTGCTCTATAGCGCCGCCTTTCATCGTGATGCCGCCGTACAGCGCCAGGCTCATCCCGAAGATCACCGAGCCTTCGAGTTGCGCGCGCACACGGTCGCTGTTGACGATTGTGCCAGCGTCGAACGACACCCACACTTCATCGACCCCGAACGTGCCGTTCGAGCGCTTCACGACGGACGCGACGACAGCTGTGTAGCTGAGTAAACTCCGGTGCGCGGCGAGGCCGAGCGCGCGCTTGTCTTGCCGGCGCTGGCCCCAAGCGGCGGCGCGGGTGACGCGCTCGATGACGTTACGGAGGCGGCCAGCATCCACTGGATGCTGGTCGAGCGGCTGTCCATAGTTCGGCAGGCTTGCGATGCCGAGCTCCGATAGCGACATCTGACGGGCGGGGCCAATGAGCTCGAGCCAGACGTCGCGCGGATCCGCGCTCTTCGCGTGGGCGATCTCGTCTACGAACGAGCCAATCGAGAAGCCCTGAAAGATGTTGTAGACCGATCGCAGCCAGCCGATGCGGGTATGCGCGGTGGCGTCACAGATTTCAGCGGAGACGTTGGGCACGGCGAGCGCCAGATCCAGCACGCCCTGCTGTAAGTCGTCGACCCCCGGCTTTGCCGGCCCGCCGAAAACGCTTGAAATAGACGGGAATGCGGTACGGTGCCGCCACGCCACCACCCGGCCGCTGGCGTCCAATCCCGCCGTCAACCGGTTGGTACTGACCGTATTCACGTAATCATGCCGCACGTCGTCTTCGCGGGTGAACTGCACGCGGACCGGCACACCGAGTCGCCGGGACAGCAGCGCGGCCTCCGAGCAGAAGTCGGCTTTCGACTTTCGCCCGAACCCGCCGCCCAGAAAAGTGACGTGGACGCGGACCTTGTCCGCCGTCGTGCCGAGCACGCGAGCGACTTCCGTCTGTGCGGCTTGCGGGTTCTGCGTAGGGGCCCACACCTCGCAGCGGCTGCCAGTGACGTGTGCCACGGCGACGACGGGTTCCATCGGCAGGTGAGGCAAGTGCGGTACGTGGTACTCGGCCTCGACGAGCCGTGCGGCGCTCTTCAGCGCCGACTCCGTATCGCCTACTTTGCGGGCGACAGTTCCAGGAACCGCCACAGCCCTGGCGAGGACTTCCCGGTACTGGGCGGAATCGTAGCTGGCGTTCGGGCCGTGCTCCCACGTCACGTCGAGGGCGGCTCGTCCACGCATCGCGGCCCACGTGTGATCCGCGACCACGGCGATGCCGCCCCAGGGCTGGAAGGCGTATGGCGGCTTTGGCGGCGGAATCTCAATCACTTTGCGAACGCCCGGCACCGCCAACGCTCGCGTCGCGTCGAAACGCGCGACCGTCCCCCCTACGACCGGAGGCCGTGCAATGACCGCGGTGAGCATGCCCGGAAGCCTGATGTCTGCGCCGTAAATCGCCTGGCCGGTCACATACGCAGGCCCGTCGAGGAGCGGCAACGGTTTCCCCAGGTGAGGGAGCTCAGAGACGGGCCGAAGCGCCACATCCTTCGCCGCTGGCACTTTCTGCTTGCCGGCCTCGAGCGCCAACTCTCCGAAGCCGAGCACACGACCGGTGGGGAGATGGGTGACCGCGTGATCGCGGGCGGCGCACTCCTCGGGACGAACGTTCCACCGCTTCGCCGCGGTGGCGACGAGCATCACGCGCGCAGTAGCGCCCACTCGGCGCATGTCCTCGTAAATGCCTCGAATGCTGTTCGAGCCATCGGTGTTCTGGTCGCCGTAGGCCTTGTCGCCGTAGGCCTTGTCGCCGTCGGCCTGGAGGACCTTCACGCGCGCCATCTGCGCGCCGAGCTCGTCCGCGATCAACACCGGCAACGAACTACGGATGCCCTGGCCCATCTCTGAGCGGTGGCACACGATGGTCACGGTGCCGTCGGGCCCGACGTGGATAAAGACATTGGGGTTGAGTCCGGCGCTCCGGGCTTCAATGGCTTGCGAGCCGGTGACGGGCTTGGGTCCCGGCGGCTTCCCCGGCTCATTCGTCGGCCGCTGGGCGTCGACCGGAAAGTAGTAGCCCAGCGCGACGCCACCCACGGCGAGGTTGAGCGCACGGAGGAACGACCGTCGCGGGATCAGCAGTGGGCCCGCGCTCACTGTCCGACTCCCGCGGCCTTCTTGATCGCCTCACGGATTCGCCCGTAGGTGCCACACCGGCACAAGTTGCCAGCCATGGACTGATCGATCTGCTCGTCGGTCGGTCGCGGATGCTTCTTGAGGAGCGCCGACGCCGTCATCAGTTGCCCGGCCTGGCAGAATCCGCACTGAGGGACGCCAAGTTCGACCCACGCCTTCTGCAGTGGATGATTGCCATCCGGCGAGAGACCCTCGATGGTCAGCACCTCCGCGCCCGCCGCACGGCGAACTGGTGTCACACAAGACCGCACGACCTGGCCGTCGAGATGCACCGTGCACGCACCGCAGAGCGCCTCGCCGCAGCCGTACTTCGTTCCGGTTAGACCGAGGACGTCCCGAAGGGCCCACAGCAGCGGCATCTCGGGATCGACGTCGAGCTGCCGGTCTTTGCCGTTCACGCGAATCGTGACGCTCACCGCCGCACCTCCTCGCTGGGGCATTGGGCCCCGGTCTCCACCCACGCGGCAACGATCGCGCCGAATTGCTCTTGCGAACCGGGCGCGGGCTCCCGGTCACTACCTGGCGACCAACCCCACGCGACCAACGCCTTGTCGTGTGCGTTGTGCTCGACGATCTCGGCGAGCGACTTGCCCCCGTTTCTTTTCCGATCCTTGATCTGCTCACAGATCTGGCGCGGAGTCTTCCCGATCCACGCCATCTCGCGAGGGGCGAGGTGCCAGTCGGGCGCACCCGGAACGCGAGCCTGAACGAGGTTACGGTCTTGATGACAGCTCGTGCACTCCATCCCGACAACGCCGTGGCCGTCAGGGCCGCGCGTGACTGGCGGCTGATGAGGGGTCAACTGCATGCCCTGCGACGGCACGTCACCGTTCGGGTGGCAGTTGACGCAGCGGGGATGGAGAAACACCCGGCTCGCTTCGAGAAACAGCGCACGGGACCGGTCTCCCCTGTTCTCAATCACCGCGAAATCGGCGACGGGCCGGAGTTGATTGCTGGGGACAGCCGGCAGAGCAGGAACGTCGCGAGATCTGCAGGAGGCCGTCGTCACCAGCGCCACAATCAAGCCAACACGAAGGATAGAGGAAGCCATAGTGCCGTTATGCCATCGCGGTCCGGCGCGCGCGAGCATCGCAGCCGTGCCCGGCGAACGATGTTGGCAGCTGCCGATCACTTTGAGTAGCGGCAGATTTTCGTAAGGGGTGTTGACTGCCAGTCACAAATCCAACCTACCGCTTCTCTCGCCTGACGTCGAAGGTGAGGGCAACGTTTCCGGAACCAAGTGCGGCTTCAAGACCGGCGGGGTCGTCGATCCGCCCGATCTTCGTGTAGCTGTATGTCGTTGAGAACGACTTGTAGAACAGGACCAGCGTGCTCGGACCGTACAGCATCAAGTCTCCTGTCTGTATGGAGGCGGGCGTTGACGCTCGAGCGGGCATGGTTCCGGGCAATCTGGCGAGCTTCTCGTTGCCGTTCAGCTCCGTCATCGTGAGCGACAGCGGCAGCAGCTTCTTGAAGGCCGCTGCTGTCGCGTTGTCTGAGAGCGTGGCCGCGAAGACCGTGTCGCCAATCCTGATTATGATTCTGTTGCCCATAGATTGCTCGCTCTCGACAGGCTGCGCTGCCAGCGAGCAGGGCCAGGCGCAGGCAAGTGCACTCGGGTAACCCAACAATTCGGCAGCTGCCGAATCGCCAGAGACTGGAGATTGTCTTCCGAAAACAAAGGTACTGCCCGTCATGGCCCCTGAGTAGTCCGTATAATCTGCAAGGGCTGTTGACTGAGGGGGAATAATCGTGCGCGACGCACTCAGCGTGTTGTCATCGTTCCTGGCCGTAGCGGATGAGCGCAGCTTCACGCGCGCGGCGAAGCGCCTGAACATGTCGACATCAGGGCTGAGTCATACGATCCGGCGGCTGGAGGAACAGATCGGGGTGCGGCTGTTGACGCGGACGACGCGCAGCGTGGCGCCAACCGACGCGGGCGAGCAGCTGCTGGCACAGCTCCGGCCCGCTCTCTCCGACATTCGGGGCGTATTGACCACGCTGTCCGGGCTGCAGTCGACGCCCGTCGGACGTATACAACTGTTATGTCCGCGGCTCGCAGCCAAGACTGTCGTGGGGCCGAAGCTCGGGCAGTTCGTGCGTGACTACCCCGGCGTCGAGCTCGACATTACAACCGACGACAGCCGTGTCGATCTGGTTTCCGCCGGCTACGATGCGGGCATTCAGTTCGGGGA
>JANOJK010000868.1:0-2433 GCA_031408165.1 Acidobacteriota bacterium
CGGTCCGCTTTGGCAACCTCCTCGCCGGCGACACCAGCGGGCTCGAGGTCGATGCGCACTGGATGCCGGCGAACTGGTGGCGGCTGGACGCCAGTTATAGCGCCTACCGGTTCACGCCCAGGCTCGATCCCGCCAGTGGTAACACGAGCTTGGCCCACTACGACGGCGACGCGAGCCGGCAACAGTGGCAGGTGCGTTCCGGCGTTTCGCTCGGGCGGCGCGCCGAGGTGGACCTGACGCTGTTCCGGGTCGGCCGGCTGGCGGGCCTCCGCGTGCCGGCCTACACGCGGGCCGACGCCCGCCTGGCGATTCCCCTCACGCGACGCCTCACCGCGTCATTCGTGGGGCAGAACCTCCTCGACCCCGAACATGCGGAGTTCAACGACGCCAACGGCACCGTGTTGCGGACGCTGGTGCCGCGCAGCGCGCGCGTGCAGTTGGCGTGGCGGTATTGAGCGAGTGATGGGTCGAAATCCCTCATCGGTGCGCGTGCGCGCGGCGGTGGCGCTCCTCGCCGGGGTGCTGTTCCTCTGCCCGGCATCGGCGATCGCGCAGGAGGTGAGCGTCTCCTCGCTCAAGGCGGCCTTCCTGATGAATTTCGTGAAGTTCGCAGACTGGCCGGCGAGTGCCGCGCCTTCGAGACGAGTGTTCACCTTCTGCGTCGCCGGCGACAAGGCGGTCTTCGAGGAGCTGGACCGGAGTGTCACGCGCAACTCCAGGCCCGACCTCATGGCCGTCACCTTCGTCACCGCGGATGGGGCCCATCAGAGGTGCCAGATGCTGTACCTGGGCGGAGGGGAGCTCGGGGAGTCCCGACGCGTGATCGAGTCACTCCGGGACGCGCCCGTCTTCACAGTCAGCGATATCTGGGGGTTCGCGGAGGCGGGAGGCATCGCGGAGCTGAGGCAGGAGAACGGAAAAATGCGCTTCACGATCAATCCTGCGGCGGCGCGCCGCGCCCACATCGCCCTCAGCGCCAAGCTGCTCAGCCTCGCCAGGCTCGTCAAGGAGCCAACATATGACGGCCGTTAGCCGGTGGTTCCGGGATTTACCCGTCGCCCGCAAGCTCATCACCATCGGCGTGGCAACGACGGCGACGACGGTGCTCGCGGCGTGCGTCGCCATCCTCCTCTACGACCTCTCGAGCTCCCGCGAGCGGCTGGCTCGCGATGTGGAATTGCTGGCGGACGTCGTCGGCACCAACTCGACGGCCGCGCTGACGTTCGGCGACGCGACGACCGCCGCTGAGATCCTGGGGTCGGTGGCGGCGAACAAACACATCATGTCCGCGGCGATCCGGATGGCAAACGGCTCCGTGTTCGCCAGGTACGTGCGGGGCGGAGAAGTTGCGCTGGCGGTCACGGATGACGCGGTGCCCGTGGGCAGGCGGGTCTGGCATTGGATAAGCGGCCGGCGGCTGGTGCTCGCGCGGCCAATCCGCCTCAAAGGCGAGGTCGTCGGCGCGCTGGTCGTCATCTCCGACATCAGGGAGCTCGAGACGCGCGCCTGGCAGTTCGGCGGCATCATCCTGTGCGTTCTGATCGGCGCCGTCGGGATGGCGTTCGTCCTGATGTTGCGTCTGCAAGGCGCCATCTCCGCACCGTTGCTGCAGCTCACGGCGGCTGCACGCACGGTGACCATGGACCATCGGTACGATCTCCAGGTGACCAACGCCGGTCGCGACGAGATCGGCGAGCTGATCGATCGGTTCAACGAGATGCTCCGCGAGATCGAGGCGCGGGACCGGCAGCTGCTCGAACACCAGGAGCACCTCGAGCAGAAGGTCGAAACGCGGACGGCCGAACTGCGCGAGAGCAACGACGATTTGACCACCGCCCGCGACAAGGCGATGGAGGCGAGCCGGGCGAAGAGCGAGTTCCTCGCCAACATGAGCCACGAGATCCGCACGCCCATGAACGGCATCATCGGCATGACGGAGCTCGCGCTCGACACCCCGCTTGACGCGCAGCAGCGCGATTACCTTGCGACGGTGAAGGACTCCGCCGACTCGCTGCTCGCGATCCTGAACGACATCCTGGATTTCTCGAAGATGGAGTCCCGCAAGCTGGAGATCGAGCGCATTCCGTTTTCCCTGCGCGATCTCGTGGTGCAGACGGTCAAGCCGCTCGCCTTGAAAGCGGAACAAAAAGGGCTGGAGCTGCTGTACGAGCTCCATCCCGACGTGCCGGAAGGCGTCGTGGGCGACCCGGGGCGGTTGCGGCAGGTGCTCTCGAACCTGATCGGCAACGCGACCAAGTTCACCGAGCGTGGCCACGTCGTGCTCGAAGTCCGGCAGGACGCGCACCAGCCCGGTTGCACGCTGCTGCATTTCACGGTCACCGACACGGGCATCGGCATTCCGAGGGACAAGCACGCGAGCGTGTTCGAAGCGTTCAGTCAGGCCGACGGCTCGACGACCCGGCGTTTCGGGGG
>JANOJK010000151.1:0-16769 GCA_031408165.1 Acidobacteriota bacterium
CGCAACGACCGTTCGCGCCGCGGCGCGCGCGATCGCTCCCGCCGTCGCCGCCCAGCCGGCGGCGGTCGCCGGCCGTAACCACGAACGTTTCGGCCGCGGATGCTGCCGCTCGATGACGGGGTCCCATCGCTCGTGAAACAGACGGCCGTTCTTCAGCACGCGATCCAGATAGGCCTGCGACGGCGACCCGATCGTCGTGCTTCCGAGGTGGGAATACCCGCCAAGACGTTCGTACCCGCACGTGCCCACCTTCCAGCCTGCCTCCCGTATGCGGTAGGCCAGGTCCGCTTCGTCCCATTCGGTCGGCCGGAACGCCTCGTCGAGCGGCCCCACCCGGTCGAGGCACCCGCGCCGCACGATCCAGGGACGGATGACGCAGTCCACCTCCTGCAGGCGAAACCAGTTGCCGGGCGCCGGACCGATCGTGCTCTGCAGACGGCGCCAGTCCACGAGATCCGCCCAGGTCGCGATCGGGCCAGCCATCGGGATGCAATTGAGACCGCGGCTCAGGCTGAGGAGGCCCAGGTCCGCGTAGCGCTCGAAGGCTGCGCACAACTCCGGCACGAGCCAGGCGGCGCGCAGGAACATGTCGTCCTGCCACGCCGCGACGAGACGTCCGCGAGCGATCGCCATGCCGGCATTCGTGCACCGCAACTCGTGCGCATCGTCCTGGTGAATCCACCGCAGGTGGCGGAGGCCCCACGGCGTCGCGGCGCGCCCGGCGAGGAACGCCGCCGTCCCATCGCGGCATCCGTCTTCGACCACCACGATCTCGATGCCGTCGCCGCCGAACCGTTCCCACGCGTCGAGGCACTGCCGCAGCACCGCCTCGTTGTTGAAGGTCGGAATGACGACGCTCAGCACCGGAGGGCGGTCAGTCGCGGCGGCCATATGCCTGCAGGTTGAATGCGAGCGGCGACGCGGCGCCGCCGGGCAGCGCACGCGCGACATAGTAGGCGGCGAGACGCCCCGCGCGCCCGAGGCGGTCGGCCGACGGATCGCCGGCCAGTTCGGGCGCCGCCGCCATGACCGACACCTCGCGGAAACCGCAGGAGGCGAGCGCGCGCGCGAGCGACGCGGCGGAGAAATGATTCACGTGGACGAGATTGTCGGCGAGCGTGGCGCGATACGACGGGCGGAGGCGCGCGCGCAGGGTTTCCTTCAGGCGCTGCGAAGGACCGTTGGGGACCTTGATCGCCAGCCAGCCGCCGGGACCGAGAAAACCGCCGACGCGCCTCAGCACGTCGAGCGGTTGCGGCACGTGCTCCAGGACGTCGGTCAGCGTCACGGCGTCGAAGCGCCGCGCCGGCGTGAACGTGTGGATGTTTCCCTGATGAACGCGGGCGCCGGAGACCTGCGCCGCATAGGCCGCGGTCTTCGGGTTGAGCTCGATCCCTTCGGCGTCCCAGCCGGCAGCGCGCGCGAGGCGGAGAAACCGCCCGGCGTGCGCACCGACGTCGAGCAGCGCGCGACCGCGGCCGCACCGCTGCTCGAGCGCCTGGAGGATGTCGGTGAAGATCAGGTCCTTGTAGTCGCCGTCGTGCTCCCCGGCGATCCAGTCGTCCGCCCACCGCTGATCGTACATGCGGTCGAAGTAGTCCGGCAGCGCGGGGAGCGCGGCCGGCTGCGCGAACCCGCAGCCCCGGCATCGCTGCAGCGTGACGCGCGCGCCGGAATAGCCGGCGAGCTCCGGATCCTGCTGCGCGTAGATCGACAGATCGAAGATGGCCTCGTGCACGGGCACGAACGCGGTCCCGCCGCAGACCCAGCACGCCGGCACCGGATCGAATCCTGCGTTCGTCATGGCCGCTCGACGATCCCCGCGATGTCCGCGGCCATCTGATCCCAGGTGCGCCGGCGCAGCAGGTCGCCCGCGGCCCCGGCGCGCGCGCGCCAGCCGGCCATATCGCCGTGCCACAACCGCAGGCGCGCCACGAGATCGTCCGCGCCGGGGGGATCGGGCAGCGTGAGCGGCTGGAGGTCGGCCGGTAGCCGCTCGGCGACTCCGGCGCTCGCCGAGACGATCACCGGCAGCCCGCGGCACAGCGCCTCGTGCACGCCCAGGCCGTAGGCCTCGTAGCGTGACGGATGCACCAGCACGTCGGCGGCCGCGAGGATGCGCGCGACGTCGGATCGAAAGCGAAGCAGCGACACACGCGGGCCGAGACCGGCCGCGGCCGCGCGCCGCTCCCAGCCGTCCGCCTCGGCCCCCACGCCGACGACCGCGAGGTTGGCCTCCCAGCCGGCGCCGGCGCAGAGGCGCTGCCACGCGTCGAACAGCACGTCGAAGCCCTTGCGGCGATCGCCGAGCGCGCCGATGAAGACCGCGACCGGCACCTGCGCGTCGAAACCCAGCGCCTGCCGCGCCTCGCGGCGCGCGTCCGCGGTCACGGCGCTGAACTCCCCCGCGTCAACGCCGTAATACACGACCCTGATGCGCGCGGCGTCGACGCCGTAACAGCGGCGAACGTCGGCGGCAGTGCGATGACTGTTGCAGATGATGGTGGGCGAACGTCTGATGGTGTCGGCCTCGTGCGCCAGGTAGTGCCGCCTTCCCGCCGCGGCGGACAGCCGCGCCCGGACGCCCGCCGCCACCTGCGGCGCATATGCGGCGTGCAGGTAGTGCACCCAGGTGGGTGCCGCCCACCGGGTGTTGCCGCCGTTCGAGAGCAGGCGCGCCGACGGGCCGAGCCGGCGTGCCGCGCCCGACGCCGCGCGCGCCAGCAGCGGCGCGCCGAGCAGGTGCGATCCGAACGGGCGCGCCGCGTGGTGCACCGTGACGCCGGGCAGCGACGCGAGGTCGGGCCACACGCGGTGCGCGACGAGGTGGACGTCACGGCCGCCGAGCGCGAGGTACCGCGCGAGCGCGTGATTGGCGCGGTCCATGCCACCTCGCGGCGTGAAGTCACCGGCGGCGAGGGCCCACGTCATTGGTCCCTCAGGCGTCCCTCACGCCGTGGCGGCACGCGACGCCGTGAAGGGCGCCGGCGAGAAACCAGTACTGGATGCCGATCTGCGCGACAAACGGCGTGAAGCTGACGATCATGATCGCGGGGCCGATCGAGGCCGCGAGCACGACGGCGCCGCAGACGGCAAGCCGCGGATGCTGCGTGGCCGCGGCGATTCGCCACTGGCTCGCCGTCGTCGCCGCCAGCGCGCCGAGATACAGGGCCACCATCACGATGCCGCCGTCGATCATCCAGCCGGTGAACTGGATCTCTGCCCAGATCGCCGGGCTGCTCGGGTTGGTGCCGAAGTAGCTGGCCGCCATCCCCCATCGGGCGAGCCCGGCCCCCAGTGGATACTGGAAGAGCAGGTCGAAGAACGTGAACGTCAACTGCGTGCCGCGCGCCTGCTGGTACACCGAGAACGGATCCCCCACGAAGAGGGAGTTGACGCGTTCGCTGATGGACGCGCCGCCGAGCGCCACGGCGAGCGACAGCGCGGCGATGACGACGCCTGCCGCGAGGATGCCGAACTGCGACCCCCGCGCGGTCCGTCCCTGCCGCATCGCGATGAAGGTGTAGGCCGCCATCATCGCCACCGCCGTCACCAGGCTGACCCGGACCTGGCTCAGGTAAATCGCGGCGAGACCGGCGCCCGCGATGCCGAGCGAGAGGGCGCGCTTCCACATCGGAATGGCGCTGACCGCGAAGACGAGGCCCAGGAGGGCGGCGAACATGGCCGGGCCCGCGACGGCCCCGGGTGTGTCGAAGAGCCCGGGGGGACGCACGATGCGCTGACCCTGCGCGCCGATGTAGGTGACGGTGCCCATCCCCATCGGGCCCCCCGTCACGATGCGGGAGAACTCCGCCGGGAGCCAGCGGGCGGGGTCGTACACCTGCAGCACCCCGACGACCGCGTTGGCGCCCGAGCAGAGCAGGAGAATCCAGAGAATCCGCGCGAGGTGGTCCGGAGACTTCACGAACGCGGGGGCCCAGAAGAGCGGCGCGAGGACGGCGAAGTAGACCGCGATGTGCGCGAGGCCGCCGAGGAGCGACGAGGTTTCCGGGTGAAACAGCATGACGGCGAGCAGCACCATCACGGCGGCGACCCAGGGCTGCATGGGCGACCGCGGGGTCCGGTTCGTCGATTCCAGTTGGTACCACGCGAACGCCGCCAGGCTGATCGCAAAGGCGCTGAACCGGATGTACAGCCGGATGGACTGCGTGCCCGGCAGGTAGAGGAGGGCCGGCAGCGCCGTCTGGCTGATGATGAAGATCTCCGCAAAGCCCCACGGGATCCGCGCCGGGACCGTCACGGTGTGAACGGCCCGCGGGCGCACTTCAGCAGCGGACATCGGTCGTCACGCGCGCATGCGCCTCCTGATACACGTCGACGAACGCCCGGGTGAACACGTCGGGATCGAACAGCCGCACGGCCGACAGCCGGGCCGCGGCCCCCAGCCGCGCGCGGAGCGCGGCATCGCCGGCCAGCCGTTCGATGCCGCGCGCGAGCCCGGCGGCATCCCCCGGCGCGTGCGTGAGCGCATCGACGCCGTCGGTGACGAGCTCCGCGGCTCCTCCCGCGGCGCTCACGATGACGGCGCGCCCCGCGGCCTGCCCTTCGGCGATCACCAGCCCGAACGGTTCCGGCTGCGTGCTCGCGTGCACCACGATGTCGAGCGCGCGCATCGCGGCCGCCGGGCGATCGACGAACCCGGTCACGCCCACGCGTCCCGCCAGGCCGTGCGACGCGATCAAGGCGTCGAGCTCGACGCGCGTGTACTGGCTGCCGGACGTCTCGTACAACGCGCCGCCGATGACATACGCGCGGCAGCGCGCGGACGGTCCGAGGCGGCGGACCGCGTCCAGAAACGTGGCGTGGCCCTTCCAGCGTCCGAAGGTCGCGAGGAGACCGACCCGCACCGTTCCCGCTTCGGCGGGGGGCAGGCCTGAGAGCGCGTCGAGATCGAGCGCGTCTCCGTCGGGCGAGAACTCGCGATGATCGACGGCGTTGTAGATTCTCGTGATCGGCACGCCGCTGCCGAATGCCCCGGCCAGATCGCGAGCGACGCTGTCGGAGTTGGCCACCACGCGCGCGCAGCGCCCCGCGTAGCGGCGCAGCAGCGCACGGCTCACCGGGCGCCGGCCGACATACTCGTGGATGTGCCAGACGAGGGCCGCGGTGGCGGGAACCACCCGCGCGCCGAGGATGTGCAGCTTGAACCCGTTGGTATGGACGACGTCCGGCGCGATCGTGCCGAGCAGCCGCGCGAGCCGCCGGCTGTAGGGACGGACGCTGCCCGCCGCCAGGACGAGCGCCGCGCCGCGCTCGACGATGTCGGCCGCGCCGGCGAAGGACGCTTCCCCGAGCCGCGCCAGACGGGGCGGGAGCGGCAGCACGTGGACGGCCGCGCCCGATTCCCGCGCACGCGCCGAGAGCAGCCCCTCGCGCGGAACCACCAGGTCGAGCCGCCACGACGGCACGAGACGCCGGAGCCCGCGCACGAGCGCGAGCAGGCTCACCTCGGATCCCCCGATCTCCCCCGAGACGCTCAGGAACGCCACGCGCAGCGCGGGGAGGAGCGCGGTGGTCGTCATCGCCCGGCACCGCGGCGGCCGGCGACCGCGACGTTGTCCGACAGCCACCGCGGCGCGAGGCCTGCGATCGCGTCGGGGTAGTGCCGCGCGCTCAGCGGCAGGCGTCCGAGCCGGGTGTAGACGACCGCGAGGTCGCGCAAGCCGCATTCGGTCATGATCCGGCGCAGGTCCACCTCGAGGAGCGCCGTGCGGTGCGCCGGATACGCCTCGTCCTGGAACGCCGAGAAGCGGCCCTTGAGGACGAGCGTCAGCAGGCTGAGTGCGCTCAACTGGTTGGGGGTCGTCACGACGACCCATCCGCCCGGCCGGACGATGCGGGCGAGATCGCGCACGAAGGCGCGAGGGTTCTCCAGGTGTTCGATGACCTCCACCGCGACGGCGACGTCAACGCTCGCATCGGCGAGCGGCAGGGCCCCGGCGTCGAGATCGGCGGCCTGGAACTCGACGTCCGCCGGCAAGCCGTCGTAGCGGACGGCATCGATACCCACGCAGGAGCGGAACCGCCCCCGCAATAGTTGCCAGAGCTCCCCGGTCCCGCACCCGACGTCGGCGAGCGCACCCTCGGCGCCACGCTCGGCCAGCAGATCGGCGACGGTCTGGTAGATGCGCGGATGGCTGCGCCCGAGGCTCTGGCGCGCGCGCGGCTCGACGCCGGTGGAGGACGCGATCGTCATGCGGCGGAGGTGCGATGGATGTGCGTGCGCACCAGCGCGGCGAGCTCCGTGAGGCGGGCGTGCGGATCGCTGACACGGCGGGCGCGCGCCGGCCCTTCCGCCGACAACGCCGCGCGCAGCGACGGAGCGTCGATCAGGCGCTGCAGCGCGCCGGCGACGAGCAGCGGCGACGCGTCGCGCACCAGCACGCCGCACCGATCGTCCACGATCTCGAGCGCGCCGCCGATCGCGGTCGTGACCACCGGGACGCCCGCCGCCAGCGCCTCGACAAACGCGATCCCGAACGGCTCGGGCGAGCTGTTGGGTTGGCAGTAGATGTCGGCCGCCGCCATCAGGTGCGGTACGTCGCCGCGTTCGCCGAGCAGGCGCACGGTCGGTCCGCCGGCGGATCCGGCGGCGGCCAGGCGTGACAGCTCGTCGAAGTACTCGTCCTCGGAGGGTCGCTGCACGCCGCCGGCGATCCAGATCGCGATGTCGCCGCGCAGGCGCGCTCCTGCCTGCAGCAGGACACGGTGCCCCTTCCACTCTTCGAGGCGGCTCGCCAGCAGGATCACCGTCGTCGTGTCGGACGCTCCGAGCGCGCCGCGCACCAGACGCCGATCGGCCGCGGAGACGGCCGGGGCCGGGAGGACGGGCGGATGCACCACGTCGCGGGGCACGCCGGGCATCCACCGCGCGATGGCTCCGGCGGTGTGGAGGCTGTTGCAGATGAAGCGGTCGGGCGGCACGCGGGCGACCTTGCGCTCGGGCCACGCGCCGGGCTGCGGCGCGTCGTGCGCCCACATGAGGAGCGGCCGGCCGGTTCGCCTCGCCACGGGTCCGGCCAGCGCGCAGGACCACGGCGCATGGCAGATGACGGCGTCGTGCCCGTGCGCGACCAGCAGACCGTACAGCGCCCGCCGCGCGCGCCACACCGTGTCGGGGCGCCGGAACCGGACGTCACCGAGCACCTGCGGCGCAAATCCGGCCGCGCGCAGCTCACCCGCGAGCCGCGCGTCGAAGCTGACGGCGACCTCGTGCACGCAGTCCGCCTCCTGCGCCGCGACCAGGGCCAGCACCATGCGCTCGACGCCGCCGAAGAGATTTCCCGCCGTGATGTGCAGGACGCGCAGGCCCGGTTGCGTCATGCCTGGAGCCCACGAGCCGACTCGTTCAAGACGTCAAGGCACCAAGGCACGAAGGCACCAAGGCACGAAGGCAGACTATGTGTCGTTCCTTGGTGCCTTGGTGACTTGGTGTCTTCGTGATTGTCGGCGTGGCGTCGTCCACGGTCCTTTGCTGTCACGACAATCTCACGCCGGGTTCGCAGAGGGTTCATGAGATCGTCGTGGGCAGGCACTGGTCTAGTAGCAGGTTGCTGAAAAAGTGCCAACCTGAAGGCAAAAGGTAGAAGGCAAAATGCAGAACATGTAGATTTGCGGCGCGAGCGAGAGAGCGGGTTGGGGAGTCCGAGGGGCGACGCCCCTCGGTTAAGACTAAAACAGCCGCTTCTTGACGCGGATGACGTCATTGGCCTGGACGAGGTCGGTCTTCTGCGCGTTCTTGGTGACGACCGTGCCGTCGCGCTCGATCTCGATTCTCCCGGCCCGTTCCGTCCGGCCGGCGGCCAGCGTGAGCGCCCGCTCGACGGTGAGCCCCTCGTCCCACGTGTAGCTGCCGGGGCTGCGCACCTCGCCGTTGACGAAGAAGCTCTCCGCCTTGGGCACCAGCACCGTGTCGCCGTCCTTCAGCAGGATGCTCTGCGCCTGCCCGGACTCGATGTCCTTGCGGAGGACCTTGATGGTTTCGGTGGTGCCGTTGGGGCTGCGCCGGCTGATGATCACGAAGGAACCCGCATCGGGGACCATGGAGCCGGCCTTCGCCAGCGCCGTCGTGACCGACACGTTGCCCTCGAGCGGGTACTCGCCGGGGGCGCGCACGAGTCCCTGGACGCTGATGGTCTTGCTGCGGTACCGCGTGATCTCCACGCTCACCGACGGGTGGACCAGGAAGTCCTTCGCCAGGCGATCGCGGACCTCTTGTTCGACGCCCCGCGCCGAGCGCCCGGCAACCTTGACCCTGCCGATGTAGGGCATGTCGATGGTGCCGTCGTTGTCGACCGTCGCCCCGACGCGCGAGGCGTCCGGCTCGCCGAAGACGGTGACGTTCAGCACGTCGGCGACGCCGATGATGTAGTCGTCCAGGATGCCGCCGGTCCCCGGCAGGGCAGGCAGCGGCGCCTGTTGTCCGGCCTGTGCGAGCAGCAGCAGAAGCGCAATGGTGATCATGACAGTGTTCCCCAGGTCAATCCGGCAAAGATGCGACGGCTGCGATAGTTGCGCTCGGAGGCCCGAGCCGATTCACGGCGCGACCATTCCGCGCTGAGGCCCAGGCGCGCGCGGTGCGAAAACCGGTAGCCGAGGCCGGCGCCGTAGGCGGTCGTCCTGTCGCGGCCGGCCGGCACCCCCGAGATGTCGTAGTCCATCCGGAAACGGGCGCCGGTCGCGCGCGCGTCGACCGGCCCGAAGAGCAGCACCGTCCACACGACCGTCCCGCCGGTGCCGAGGTAGTAGGCGGTGTCAGCGTCGTAGGAGGTCTGCACGTCGCGGCTGAACGTCCCCTGCAACTGGTGCCGCATGAACAGCGTCGCGCCGACAGTCACGCCCGCCACCACACCCGCGTAGTCGGGCAGCGCCGGCGACAGGGTATGAAAGCGCCGATACCCCACCGTGGCGGTCCCCGACAGGAGGCCGCCCGGCGTGAACGCAAACGACGGCGCCACGCGCCACGAGTTGGCGTCGCGGACCTGCGAGAACGTATACCGCTGCTGTTCGCGGGACACGTTCACATTGAAGGCGGTGATCGGCGTGAGCGCGAACGACAGGCCCGCGTCGACCGTCCGTTTGGTTCCGTTGAAACTTTGTTGCAGGTCGATCCCGCGGAACTCCTGATCGGGCTCGTAGGCGACCTTTCCCTGCGTCCCCGAGAGCACCAGGGTCGTCCGGGAGGCGAGCTTCAGCGTCAGGCCGCCCCCGTACACCACGTCCCGGTGGCGCGCGCGTTTATCGACTTCGGCATTCAGACGGTTCTTGCTGTTGAGACCGGTGGCGGTCACATACGGCTTGAGCGATCCCAGGTCGAGATCGAGCCGGATCAATGACGAGGTGTTGATGCCGCGCTCGCTGGTGTAGGTGCGGTAATACACGTAATCGCTGACCGTCGTGAAGCCGAGCCGCAGGCGCCGCATCGTGAAGACGACCTCGGCGCGCGGCGTGACCGTGAAGGTGAAGTCCTGCTTCGCATCCACCGCCTCGTTGAGGACGTTGTCGTCGACGCCGATGTCCTTGAGGACGAGAGTCGGGGTGATCCGCAGGGGACCCCACGTCACCATCCCGGGCGGCGCCGGCGCCGGATCGGAAGGCTGCGCGGACACCCGGGCCGCGCCGATGCCGAAGAAGACCAGCCCCATGGCGGCGATGCTGCGGAGCACGCGGACCACGAAGGCGGAAGGACCACGCACGGTCATGATGCCAGGGGCGCCCCCGCGCGCCGCAGGATGCCGAGCTGGCGGGTCTTGCGATAGAGGTTGGCGCGCTCGATGCCAAGCGTGCGGGCGGCCTCGCTCATGCGCCAGCGGTGACGCTCGAGGACCGAGGCGATGTATTCCCGCTCGAACTGCCGGCGCGCGTCGCGCAGGCTGATGACGGGCGCGATCCGCGAGAAGGCGCCGTCGATCGGCAGGTGCGCCAGCACGTCCTCCTGCCTGATCGCCCCCGCCGGCGCGGCGCGGAGGACGCGCTCGAGAACGCTCCGCAGCTCGTCCAGATTGCCCGGCCAGGGAGGCGCGGACAGCACGGTGAGCGCGGCCTGCGTGAACGCCGGCGCCTGCCCGCCGCGCACCTCGGCGCCGATGCGGAGGGCCAGCGCCGGAATGTCGTCCGGCCGCTCGCGCAGGCCCGGCACCGCGATGCAGGTCTGCGACAGCCGGCGGAACAGGTCCGGGCGGAAATGCCCCTCGCCTACCTCCGCCGCGACCGACGCGGGCGCGTCCGCGATGATGCGCGCCCGCACGGTGACGCGCCGCCCGCCCGCGCTGACTTCCAGGTCGCGCAGGATCCGCGCCAGCCGCCGCTGCGTGGCCGCGGGCAGCTCGAGAATCTGGCGCAGGTGCAGCGTGCCCGCGCGCGCGCGCAGGAGCGCCGACGAAAGGCCCACCGCCTCGAGATCCCGGTGCGCCTCCGATCGCGTCCGCGTCCCGAACAACTGCCGCTCGACGTCGGCCCCGTCCGCAGCCCCGCAATCGATGACGAGGAGCGGCAGGCCGGGCCGGCTGCGCTCGTGGATCGCTTCGACAATGCCGGCGGCATCGAGCCCGCGATCGGCCACGATCAACGCCGGCGAACCGCTGTCTCCCGCCGCCACGAACGCCGCCCGCGCCCGATCCGCCGCGGCGGACGGTCCGGTCAGCGGCAGCGGCCACCGTTCCCTGGAATCTCTACTCATGATGATGACCCGGCCGATAGAGCTTCGCTCCGTCAGTCACATGCCGTGACCGCCCGGACTCCCGCCCTGCAGGCGGGAAACGTCTTTCGACAGACCTCAATTGTGACGGGAAAGGGCCCGTGTGTCAAATTCGATACAGGATGCGGATCGAATCTGACACAGGGGGCCGGGCCTCAGACGACCCGGCCTTGCACGAGCCGCGCGAACGCGCCGCTCGCGGCCTGCAGCGTCGCCCACGTCCCCTGTTCGACGATGCGCCCGTGCTCGAATACGACGATCCAGTCCGCGTCGCGGATGGTCGAGAGGCGGTGCGCGATGACGAGCGTGGTACGGCCGCGCGCGGCGTTGCCGAGCGCCTGCTGGACGAGCTGTTCGGAGACCGAATCGAGGTGGGACGTGGCCTCGTCGAGCACGAGGATCGAGGGGTTGCGCACGATCGCCCGGGCGATGGCGATCCGCTGGCGCTGGCCGCCCGACACCAGCGCGCCGCGCTCGCCGACCAGCGTCTCGAGGCGGTCGGGAAGCGCGGCGACCATCTCGGAGAGATTCGCGGCCTCGACGGCACGCTCGAGCGCCCCCCTCGGCCACGTCCTGCCAGCCGTAGAGCACGTTCTCGCGGAGCGTGCCGTGGAACAGGAAGGCGTCCTGTTCGACGAGGGCGATCGATCGATGCCAGCTCTCGGGAGAGAACTGCCAGTAGTCCACGCCGTCCACCGCGATGCGTCCCGCCGACGGCGCGCGCAGCCGCAGCAGAAGCGCGGCGAGCGTCGACTTACCCGAGCCGGAGCTTCCCACGATGGCGACCGTCTGGCCCGCGCGGACCTCGAAATCCACGTCGCGCAGCGCCTCGGTCCCGGTCCCGTAACTGTAGGAGACCCCCTCCAGCCGCAGCGATGCCCGCACGCCCTGGAAGTCGATGGCCCCGAAGGGGCGCTCGGGATAGATCGGCGTGCTCAGCCAGCGCTCGACCTCGCGAATGCCCCCGCAGACATAGAAGAGATGGCCTTGCATGCTGTAGATCGTGTTGAGCAGGGGGAGAAGCCGCAGCAGGACGAATCCATACCAGAGCAGGTAGCTGCTCAGCATGTGCCCGGGTCGCACGAAGAAGATGTACGCGCACGCGACGATCGTCATGGCGCCCATGACGCCGAACGTCTCCGTCAACGGAAACAGCAGCGCATGCGCCCGCACCGTCTCTTCTTCGCCCGACGCCTGCGCGTCGTTCACGAGGGCGAAGCGCGCCACCTCCGCTTGCTGCGCGTTGGTGGCGCGAACCACGCGCACTCCGGCGAAAGACTGCTCGAGCACGGTCGACAGGCGGTGGTTCAGCTCCGTCAACCGCGTGCCCGCCCTCCCCAGGCGGCGGTAGACGGCCGCGAGCGCGCTCGCCAGGCCGAGGCCGAGCGCCACCACCAGCGAGGTGAGGGGCCAGGAAATGTAGAAGAGCGCCGCGATGTAAAAGAGCGCGATGCCGCAGCGCTGCGCGAACCCGACCGCCGCTTCGATGGCGATTGTCGTGCGATAGGTCTCGACCAGAAAGACGCTGGCGATTTCCGCCGTCGGCCGCCGGTCGAAGAGGTCCAGGCTCGCGCGCTGGAGACGGCTGAACAACGCCGCGCGCAGGCTGGTGGCGACCCGCCGCCGCAGCCGCGCCGCGAAGATCTGCGCGACGTACGACGCGCCGTTCTTCAAGGCGATCGCCACAACGATCGCGACGCAGCAGACGCCGACGTAATACGCCGGGGAGTGGTTCGGAAACTCCGTCTGCAGCCACTGCAGCGGCCGCATCGGCACGGCGTTGGGGCCGCCCAGCAGCAGCGACAACAGCGGGACGAGCAGCCCGACGCCGATCCCCTCGAACATGACCATGACGAGCGAGCTCGCCAGCGTGCCTATCAGCAGGCCGCGTCCGGTGCCGAGATACGGACCGAGCTGCCGCAGCAGGCGCCAGACGTCCGCCGTCTGCATGAGCCAGGACTTCATGGAGGGCCGACCGTAAGCATACGCCCCTACGGCATGCGGAGGAATTTCAGGAGCACGGGCTGCCG
This sequence comes from Acidobacteriota bacterium, assembly GCA_031408165.1. Taxonomy (GTDB): domain Bacteria; phylum Acidobacteriota; class Vicinamibacteria; order Vicinamibacterales; family 2-12-FULL-66-21; genus JAICSD01. Next base: position 12,748 of record JANOJK010000151.1, read on the forward strand.
GTGGGCGGAGTCTGCTCGCGCCGGGCGCCGGGCTTCGGCATCGTGACGAAGTATGGCCACATGTCGGAGCGCGGCGTCACCGGCGCCCAGCGCGTGAAGCGCGGCGGCGTCATGGGCTACCTCGGCTCGACCGGCGCGCGTCAGTAGTCCAGGAGGAGCCGCGCCGCGCGTTCGATCTCCGCCTCGCCCGGCAGGAAGACGTCCTCGAGCGGCGGGGAGTACGGCACGGGCGTGTCGAGCGCGCCGATGACGCGGACCGGCGCGTCGAGCGACTCGAACGCTTCTTCCTGGATGATCGCCGCGAGGCTCTCGCCGATCCCCCCCGTCCGGGTGTCCTCGTGGACGATCAGGACGCGGTTGCAGTGTCGCGCGACCGCGAGCACCGCCGCCTTGTCGAGCGGCGCGAGGGTCCGGAGATCGAGCACCGCCGTCCCGATGCCGTCCGTCGCGAGCCGCTCGGCGATCGACAGGGCGGTGTGCACGTACGCGCCGTAGGAGACGATCGCGAGGTCGTCGCCGGCGCGCCGCAGCGCCGCGCGGCCGATCGGGAGTGCGCCGGGCGGTTCCGCGTCCAGCCGCTGCTTGATCCGCGGATCGCGGTAGAGCGCGATGTGCTCGTAGTACAGCACGGGATCGGGATCCGCCACGGCGCTCGCCATCAGCGCGCGCGCGTCGCCGGGCGTCGAGGGGACGACGATCTTCAGACCCGGCGTCCGGTAGAACCACGCCTCAGTATTCTGGCTGTGGTACGGACCCGCGTGTCGCAGCCCGCCCCACGGCATCCGCAGCACCATCGGGACCGATCCCCCCCACCGGTAGCGGATCTTCGCGGCGTTGTTCACCAGCTGGTTGAAGCCGGTCGCCACGAAATCGTTGAACTGCATCTCGCCGATCGGCCGCTGCCCGGCGAGCGCGGCCCCCACGCAGGCCCCGATCACCGCCCCTTCGGCCAGCGGGGCGTTGATGATCCGGGCGCCGAACTCCTTCAACAGCGGGCGCAGGAGCAGGAACGCGTTCCCGTAGGTGCCGCCGACGTCTTCGCCGAACACGAAGACGCGGCCGTCTGCGCGCAACGCGTCCGCGATGCCCATCATCACGGCGTCGAGGAGCGTGCTGCCCTTCGGGTCGCGCGGCGCGTTGGGTTCGAGCGGCGGAAGGCCCGGGCTGTAGTCGATCGCGCCCCGTACGGCCGGATCGAGCACCTCGATCCGCCGCCGCGACGGCTCGCCGGCCAGCACACCCTCGCCTGTCGTTGCGGGATCGGGCCACGGCGCGTCGATGACGGCCCGCGCCTCCCGCTCGACGAGGAGGTCCACCTCCTCCTGAATGCGCGCCAATCCGCCCCGCTGGATGATCCCCTCCGCCTCCAGCCGCGCCGCATACCTCGTCAACGGATCCCTCGCCGACCAGTAGGCATAGAGCTCGGGATTGGCGTAGCCCTGCTCCGTCAGCGGGGCGTAGGTCCACGAAGTTTGCGGGTCGCGGCCAAGGTAGAGCATGTCGTCGTGATGCGCGTGGCCGCACATGCGCATGCAGACGAGCTCGATGAGTGCGGGGCCCTTGCCGGCGCGCGCGCGCTCGGCCGCCCAGATGAAGGCCGCGGCGATCGCATCGGCATCGGTGCCGTCAATCGTGATGCCGGGGATCCCATACCCCGACGCCTTGTCGGCGAAGACCCGCGCGGCGGACTGGTCGGCCACGGGGGTCGAGAGCGCCGTCTGGTTGTTCTGCACGCAGAAGATCGCCGGCAGCCGGCGCGCGGCGCAGAGGTTGATCGCTTCGTGCCATTCGCCGAGGGACGAGCCCCCCTCGCCGATGAAGGAGAGGGCGATACGGCCGTCACCCTCGCGGGCAAACGACAGCGCCATCCCGGCCATCGTCATCGAGGCGATGGCGAGCGGTGCGGCGGCAGGGAACACGCCCGATGCGAAATCGCCGGCGTGCAGGTCGCGGCCGTTCATCGGGGGGCCGCCCTTCGCCATCTGCACGGACAAGACCTGGCGGATCGCCTCGCCGACTCCTTTGTCCGCGGTGGCGCCGGCAGGCGCGGGGGCGGCGTTCATCGCGAGCGCGACGCCGAGATCGCGGATGAGCGGGGCTACGACGTCGCCGCGCCATCGGCCGTCGGAGCGGTAGGCGTCGCCGCGGCGAAGACGGATGCCCGCGGCATAGATCGCCTCCTGCCCGAGGGACCTGAAGCCCTTCCCCTGGAACGCGGTCTCGCCGAACCGGACTTCCCCCCCATTGAAGAACGCCTTGAGCCGGTTGTCGGTCGCGCGCGTGAGCGCCATGCCGCGCAGGATCTCGCGGCGTTCGTCCGCCGTCAGCGACGCCTCGATTGAGGCGCGGCGCAGGAACCCGTCGCACGCGTCGAGCAGCTCATCGACCGCCGCGGCCCAGCGCGCGGACGCGGCGGTGGCAGGGGTCGTCTCGGGGAGGCCCGCGGGCGGTGATCCCAGCGCGCGGCGGAGCGCCTCGGGCAGACGCGCGCGGCTGCGCTCGATCGCCTCGACGGTGGTCAGGTCGCCGCAGGTGTCGGCGAGGATCGCGACGGCCGACGCCACGGCGGACGCCGCGAACGGATAGCGCTCGAGGGCGAACGCGCCCAATCGCGCTGCGACCGGAGGGCGCAGCGGCACGGCGGCGCGGTTGGACATGCCCCGATTATCCGCGAAAGACAGGCTTTGGGCTTTGGGCTTTAGGCTTTAGGCTTTGGGCTTGGCCGTCACCACACCCTTGCTGTCGAGCTGATCCCCCCGATCCTCGATCCTCGATCCTCGACCCTCGATCCTCGAAACTCCCGTCCCCACCTCCGCGTGTGTCTACCGACGTCAGTCGGAGACGGCGAGCTCGCCGGGGACGATCGGCCGCGTGCGCGGCAGGAGGCCGCGGCGCGCCAGGTTGCCGACCCAGAGGAGGATGCCCACGAAGATCACGAGCTTGATCGCCTCGGCGCCGCGCGTCTGCGGCAGCACTTTCCACATCAGCCACAGGATCGGCTGCGCGATGCACACCGCCCAGACCGAGCCGTAGAAATAGCGGCGCTCGTGCCCTTCCCCTTTCGTCGATCGTTTCACGCGCGGCAACTGCCCGAGCGCGCCGAGGATCCAGATCGCGCCGGCCAGCGGAAAGTACGCCACCTCGTAGATCTGCCTCAGCACCCATGTGCCGGTGACGATTGCGTACACGAGCCCCGCAATGTTCAACGCCGCGAAGGTGATCGCTTCGCTCCAGGCCATCGTGTAGCAGATGCGGCGGTACAGGGGATTGGGGCGATCCTCGGTGAAGCGGATGATGTAGGGCCGCGGCTCGACGCCCGGCAGCTTGCCGGCATAGCCCGCGATCCCCGTGCCGAGCAGCACGATCCCCATCCACAAGGCCATCCGGAGGTTGAAGCCGTGTTCGAACAGGCTGAACGTCATCGGCCCCGGCGCGATGAAGAACACGAAGATCCAGATCGGCAGGTGGTTCAACCGGTACGACGGCTTGTTGGTTTCGCGGATGGCGCGATCGGACGCCAGCTCGATCCGTCGGGCGTGTCCGTGCGTCTGTTCGTAGGAAGGTGGAAGGATCGATCGGGGCAGCAAAAAAACCTCGGTGAAGAAACTGTAGCACGGGAGCGTCGTCCCTCAGGCGCGACAGATGATGCGGGCGACATCCATGGCGGCCGCGGCGTCGGGCTCGATCTCTCGCGCACCGCTCGTGAAGCGCCGGTAGCCATAGGACCGGAGGCGATCGAGCACAGCCACGGGCGACCGGCCCGACCGGCGGAGGATGCCGCCGTGCAGCTCCAGGAACACGGCCGGATGGTGGCCGGCGAGAATGCGGCCGGCACCGCGCAGCACCGCGTCCTCCTCGCCTTCGACGTCGATCTTCACGTGCGTGGGCACGAGCCCGGTCCGCCCGGCGAGACCGTCCAGGGTCATCGTCGGCACCAGGACGGCGTCGGGCCGCGACACGTCCGGCTTCACCATCATGTGCCACGCGCCCGCACCGCCCGTGAGGAGCAGCGCGTGCCCCTC
>JANOJK010000178.1:0-2601 GCA_031408165.1 Acidobacteriota bacterium
CGCGAACCAGAACGAATGGATCGCGTTCATCAGGAAGCGGCTCGCCGGCCAGCACACCGGGTTGAAGCTCGTGACGATCCGCCCGAGCGACGATGACCGGGACAAGGCGTTCGCGGAGGCCCAGACGCTCCTGAAGGTGTACCCCTCCGTGAAGCTCCTGATGGCGATCTCGGCGCCGGCGTTACCCGGCTCCGCTGAGGCCGTGCGGCAGGCCGGCCGGCCGCAAGGACGTCAGCGTGATCGGGCTGTCCCTGCCGAACATCAACAAGCCGTACGTCCACGACGGCGTCGTCCAGACGGTCGTCCTCTGGAACACTCGCGATCTGGGATACCTCGCCGTGTACGCGAGCGCCCTGGCGGCGCGGAACACGCTGGCTTCAGACGCCCGCACGCTGTCGGCTGGCCGCTTGGGCCAGATCGAGATCCGTGGCCGCCAGATCATCCTGGGCGCGCCCATGCTGTTCAATCGGGCCAACATCGATCGATTCGATTTTTAGTGTGGTTTCGCCATGCGCAACGCGCACTTTCCCAAGGGTGGCGTTCCAGGCCATTGGCACCCAAACGGCAGTTCGCCGGTGCGAGACGCCGCCGCGCCTCGACTCCGTCGCGCGAGAGGCGCCTATGGAGGTAGAATGCCCCACCATTAGGAGAATCTCCATGCGGATAGTGAGGGTGCTGGCAGCCCTGCTCATGATCGCGAGTGCGACGGTACTCGCAAACGACATGCTCACTCAGGGCGTCGATAACGGGCGGACCGGCTGGGTCAAGGACGAAAAGGGGTTCACCCCCGCCAACGTGGGCGGCACAAAGCTGTTGTGGAAGCTGAAGCTCCAGAGCACGCCACGGGCGATGCACAACCTCTTCTCACCCCTCATCGCCGAGAGGGTGACCACGGCGCAGGGCGTCCGCGAGATTGGCGTCGTCGCCGGCGTGAGCGATGATTTGTTCGGGATCGACGTCGCCTCTGGCCAGCAGATCTGGCACACCCATTTCGACGGCGGCCCGACTCCGGCGCCACCGGCCAATGACACGCTCTGCCCCGCCGGCCAGACCGCGGCGCCGACGATGGCCCTGGTCGCCCCGGGCAGATACACGGTGTACGCCGTGTCGTGGGATGGACGCCTGCGCCAGATCAACGCGGCCGATGGCACGGACGCCGCGCCGCCGGAGAAGTTCCTCCCCGGCGGTGGCAAGCCGTACGCGCTGAACCTGCAGGACGGCGTGATCTACACCGCCACCGCGCAGGGTTGCGGCGGGCTGCCCAACGCGTTCTATTCCTTCGACCTCACCAGCCGCCGCGCCAGCGCATTCATTCCCGCGGGCGGCGGCCTGTGGGGTCGCCGCGGCGCGGCTATCGCTCCGGACGGGACGGTTTACCTCGGCACCGGCGACGCGCAGTTCGATCCCTCCAACCGGCGCCTCGGCAACGGCATCGTCGGCGTGAAGCTGGACGCGGGCAAGCAGCTGCAGCTCACGGACTTCTTCGGCGCGCCGAACGCGAACTGGCTGTGGCGGCGGGACCTCGACGTCAACGTGACGCCGGTTCTCTTCGACCATCGCGGCCGCAAGTTCCTCGTGGGCACGAGCAAGGAATGCCGGCTCTGGCTTCTGGATCGCGACTCGCTCGGCGGTGAAGATCACCGGACCACGCTGCACTCCACCCCGCTCATCTGCAACGACGCTCAGGCGTTCGACGGCAAAGGCGTGTGGGGCTCGCTGAGCGCCTGGCAGGATGGGGCGGGGACGCAGTGGGTCGTGGCCCCGTTCTGGGGCCCCGTGAGCAAGGAGTTCAAGGCGCCGATCGAACACTCGCGCCCCACCGGCGGCGGCGTCGCTGCGTTCAAGCTGACCGAACGCGCCGGCAAGTGGCAACTGACACCGGCGTGGCTCTCACGCGACATGGATCTCGCCGAGGAAGCGATCATCGCAAACGGTATCGTGTTCGCGTATGCGGCTGGCGAAGACGCGTCGCAGGTCGTGCCTGACGCTGCCTGGAACGAACCGGGCGGGCCGAAGTACGGCGGCGGCCTGAGCTCCGGTCCGGCGCGGCGCATTCCGACCTCGCGCAAGGCGGCGCTCTACGCGCTCGACGGACAGACCGGCAAAGAACTGTGGTCCAGCGGCAACCAGATTGAGTCCTGGAACCACTTCAGCGGCCTCACGGTCGCCAACGGCCGCGCCTACATCGCGACGTTTGACGGCGTGCTGTATTGCTTTGGTGTGAAATAGCGGGCATCAGATGTTCAAAAAGAATCGACTCGTGATTGGTGCGACGGCGTTCGCTGTCGCGGTGCTGGTCGGCACCATGGGCGCGCAGGTAGGACGCGGCACCACCGAGTGGCTGACCGCGGGCGCGGACGCGCAGCGGACGTTCTGGATTCGCACCGACCCGAAGATCTCCGTCGCCTCCATGTCGCAGCCCGGGTTCGAGCGGCAGTGGAGCGCGAAGCTGGATAACCGGACACGCGGAGGGAACGGGCTGGCGCACGGCGTGACCGCGAACGGCGTCACGCTCTTCGTGCCGATGTCAATCGTCGCCGGCAGTTCGAACAACGTCTACGCGCTCGACAACGACACCGGCTACGTCGTCTGGCAGCGGCA
>JANOJK010000195.1:0-3646 GCA_031408165.1 Acidobacteriota bacterium
GCCGATCATGCGGGCGACGAGCACGACGCGGTCACCGTCGATCAGCAGATCGTCCTGCTGCATCTGGATGTCGGGAAAGGCGGAGAACCAGAGCCGGTAGACGCGCTCGATCTCCGCGCGCCCTTTGAGCACACCGCCAACCGGGCTCGTGACGGTGCCGTCCTCGGCGTGTGTCCGGGCGAGGCCCGCCGCGTCGCCTGCCGCCCAGGCCGCCTGCCGGCGCTCCACGAGCGCGAGGATTTCGTCCCGAGTCATAGACGCGCATCGTATGCCTGTGCCGCCGCCGGCACAAGCGTCATTCCGTCCGCAGCGCCCGGGTGGGTTCCACACTGAGCGCCCGCCGTGCGGGCACGTAGCACGCAAGCAGCGCCATGCCGAACAGCGCCGTCGGCGCGAGGGCAAAGGACCACGGGTCGTGGGGGTTCAGCCCGAACAGCATGCTCGCCAGGACCGTCGAAACCGCCGCCGCGCCCGGCAGGCCGATGGCCATCCCGATGACCACCGGCCGCATGCCCTGCCGCACGATCAGCCGCAGCACGTCGGCATGCGCGGCGCCGAGCGCCACCCGGATGCCGATCTCCCGCACGCGGCGGCTGACGGTGTAGGCGACCGTGCCGAAGACGCCGGTGCAGGCGAGCACCAGGGCCAGGATCGCGAGTGTCGCCGACAGCGCCGCGACGAGCTTCGACGGCGCCCGCCACTGCTCGAGGTTGTCCTCGAGCCGCGTGATCGCCACGGCGAGCTGCGGATCGAGGCCGGCGACCACGGCGCGGATCGGGCCCGCCGATGGCGCGTGGCCCATGCCCGCGACGAGCAGCTGCACCCGCAACTGCGAATCCGGGCCGGCGGGCAGGAACACGTACGGCTCGTCGGTCGTTCCGAGGCGCGACACCTGCGTATCGCGCACGACCCCGACGACAGGGCGATCGATCGTGTCGAGCGTGAGCACCTGACCGAGCGGCTCCAGGCCGGGCCAGAGCCGCCGCGCCGTGGACTCGGTCACGATCAGCGCGGCTTCGGACTCGACCTCGGCCGCCGTGAAATTGCGGCCGCGCACGATCGGAATGCGGAGCAGGTCGAAGTACGAGGGCGTCACGGAGCTGAACTCCAAATGCCTCGCGTGCCTCGTCCCGGGAAAGCGGAACTCCGTCTCGGAGTGCTGATCGCTCAGGGGCATGGCGCTGCTCTGCGCGACGGCCCGGACGCCCGGCATCGCAGCAAGGCGCTCGAGCACCTGCCGCTGAAAGGCCACGGCCGCCGGTGTCGTGTATCCCGCGTTCGGCAGGTCGTAGGCCACCACGGTCACATCCGTCATGCTGATGCCGGGGTCGAGCGTCTGCGCGCGGTAAAGGCCGCGCGCCAGCAGTCCCGCGGAGAGGAGCAGGATCAGGCACACCGCCACCTGCACGGTGACCAGCGTGTTCTGCAGCGTGCGGCTGCCCCGCCGATCCGTCCCCGTGACGTCGCGGAAATCCAGACCGGGATCCCGGCGCGTCGACTGCAGCGCCGGCACCAGCCCGAAGGCGAGCCCCGTCAGCGTGGTGAGCGCGACTGCGTACAACGCGACGCGCCAGTCCGGCTGCGGATCGAACACCATCGGCCAGGCGCCCGGCGGCAGATGGCCCAGCAGGAACCGGACCACGGTGCGGGAGGTCCAGGACGCCGCGATGAAACCCGCGGCGCCCCCGATCGCCGCGAGCAGCAGGCTCTCGGTGAGCAGTTGCTGCACCAGCCGTGCGCGGCCCGCGCCGAGCGCCATGCGGACGGCCATTTCGCGCCGCCGCGCCGACGCGCGCGCGAGCAGGAGGTTGGCGATGTTGGCGCAGGCCATCAACAGGACCAGCGCGACGGCCGCGAGAACGATGCTGCCGATCGCGAGGACCAGCCTGCGGATCTCGGGAAGCGTGGACAGCGTCGAACGTCCGGCGGTCAACCGGGCCGTCCGACCTGCCGGCAGGGTCGCCGTCACCCGCGTCGCGATCACCGCGAGATCCGCCCGCACCGACGCGAGCGTCGTGCCCGGCGTCATCCGCCCCATGACCACCAGCCAGCTCATGTTCGCGTTCGACAGCCACTCGGTGTCGCGCGCGATCGACGTCTGAAACGTCACGGGCACGTAGGCGTCCTCGGGCACGATTTGCGTGCCCGTGAATCCGGACGAAGCGACGCCCACGACGACAAACGGCGATCGATTCAGCATGACGGTGCGCCCGACGAAGGCGGGGTCGGCGGCGAAGGCCGAGCGCCAGAGGCGATCGCTCAAGACGACCGTCGGGGACGCTCCGGCCGCGCAGTCCTGCGCGGTCAAGGCGCGGCCGATCGCCGCCGGCAGCCGCAGCACGTCGAAATAGTTGCAGGAGGCGAGCGTCGCCAGCACCTGCCGCGGTTCGGGTCCGCCCAGGGTCACCGGGTTGAATGGCGAGAAGGCGATCACCCCCTCGAAGCCGCGAGACTGGTCCCTGACCAGTTCGTACTCGGCGTACGACAACAGGCTGGCCGAGCCATGGACGCCACGGCGCCCGGCCCCTTCGAAGCTGATGCCGAGCGTGGCGAGGCGATCCCCCTCCGGAACCGGCAGCGGCTGCAGGGCGGCCGCGTTGAGGATCGTGAAGATCGCCGCGTTGACCCCGACCGCCAGCGCGATCGTCACGATGGCGGTGACGCTGAAGCCCGGCGCTTTGCGCAGCAGGCGCGCGGCGAAGCGCAGATCCTGGCCGATGTGGCGGAGCACGGGGAACCCGGCGCGGTCGCGGTGCTGCTCCTTGATGGCCTCCATGGGGCCGAATCTCACCAGCGCCTGCCGCCGTGCCTCGGCCGGTGCCATTCCGGCCCGGATGTTGTCCTCCACATGGAACTGCAGGTGGCTCTCGAGCTCGTCGGCGAGCTCGCGCTCGCGGCGCGATCCCGCAAACGTTCCCAGCAGGCGCAGCAGCGAGGCGCGGATCTTTCTCATGGGTAAGTCCCCTTGTTACTCGTGACGCAGCGCGATCACCGGGTCCACGCGCGTCGCGCGTCGGGCCGGCAGCCAGATCGCGACGCCGGCAATGCCGCTGAGGAGCAGGGACGCCGCGCCGAACGACACGAGGTCGATCGGCCCGACGCCGAAGAGCAGCGACGACAGCAGGCGGGCGGCGGCCAGTGAGGCGAGGAGGCCCGTGATGGCGCCGGCGACCACCGGGCGCGCTCCGTCACCCAGCACGAGGCGCAGCACTTCCAGCCGCTCGGCGCCAAGCGCCATCCGGATGCCGATCTCCCGCGTCCGCTGGGCCACGCTGTAGCCGACCATCCCGTAGACGCCGAGCGACGCCATCACCAGGCCGAACGCGGCGACGATGGCCGCGAGGGCGCCGCCGATGCGCGACACGACGAAGCGCGGATCGGAGCTGATCATCGCGTCCAGCGGACCGGCGAGGATCGGCAGGTCCGGCGCCGCAAGACGGATCTGCGCGCCGATCGTGGACAGCATCGCGGACGGCTGCCCGTCCACGCGGACGAGCGCCGTCCCGGCGGCCTGTCGTGGCGAGAGCGGGAGATAGAGGTACGCCTCGTCCACCTTGCGGAAATCCACGCTGCGAACGTCGGCGGCGATGCCGATGACCTCGACGCTGGCGACGGTGACGTCGAGCGCGCCCGGACTACGGAGCCG
>JANOJK010000875.1:0-1859 GCA_031408165.1 Acidobacteriota bacterium
TCGCTCCGGTTCGTGACGAGCAGGAACCCTTTGCGGTAAGCTTGTCCGACTGACATGGGTCTCTCGACGTTCCCCACTACCGGACGAAAGCGGGCCAAACGGGCCGGCAGGCCAGTGGTGTGGAGACGTCCGTGATCTGAAGCGTCGAAGTCAGGGACTTTCTCCATAACCGCCGGCCTTCAAAAGGGCCGGCGGTTTTTTTGCGTACAACCAGCGCCGGGGGCACGAGATGCGGTCTGTCGTCATGAAGTTCGGGGGCTCGTCCGTAGTGGACGCCGCTGCGATCGATCGGGTCACCTCGATTGTCACGAAAGTGCGCGGGCGGGATGTCTCGCCGGTGGTCGTCGTGTCCGCCCTCGGGGGTGTGACCGACGCGTTACTGGCACTGGCGGAGCGTGCCAGGCAAGGGGACCTCGGCGAAGTCGAGACGGGGGTCGACGCCCTGTCGCGCCGGCACACTGACGAAGCCACACGACTCGGTGTCACCGGCGAGGCGTCCCTCCCGGCCTCCCTCGAGGCGCACTTCGACGACCTGCGCACCGCCCTTCGTGCCATGGCTTCGCGCCACTCGACCGACCTTGCCGGCCTGGACGTCGTCGCGGCCACCGGGGAGCTGCTCAGCAGCCGGATCGTCGCCGCCGCGCTCGTCGCCCGGGGTCTGCCGGCCGTGTGGGTGGACGCGCGCGACGTGATCGTGACCGACGACCGGCACACGTCGGCAATCCCGCTCCTCGCGGAGACGCGGGACGCCGCCGGACCCGCGATCGGGCCGCTCGTCGCCGCGGGCCGCATCCCGGTGCTCGGCGGGTTCATGGGCCGAACGGCCGGCGGGGCGACGACGACCCTCGGACGCGGCGGATCGGACTACTCCGCGTCGCTCGTGGGCGCCGCCATCGACGCGGCGGAGATCCAGATCTGGACCGACGTGGACGGCATGCTGACGGCGGATCCCCGGATCGTGCCCGACACGGAGGTCGTCGCCCGGTTGTCGTACGCGGAGGCCGCGGAGCTCGCCTATTTCGGCGCCAAGGTGCTCCATCCGAGCACGATCTTTCCCGCCGTCTCGCGCAACATCCCGGTCAGGATCCTGAACAGCCGCCGCCCGGACGCACCGGGCACGCTCATCACGGCCGCGCCTGCGCCCGGCGGCGCCAGGCCGTTTGCCGCCCTCGCCGCCAAGCGCGGCATCACGGTCATCGACATCACCTCGAGCCGGATGCTGATGGCGCACGGCTTCCTCCTGCGCGTCTTCGAGGTGTTCGAGAAGTACGCCACCGCCGTCGACGTGGTGACGACGTCGGAAGTGAGTGTGTCGGTGACGGTGGACGACCGCCGGCACGTCCCCGAGATCGTCGCGGCGCTTCGCGAAGTGGCGGAGGTCGCGGTCGAGGACGACATGGCGATCCTTTCCGTGGTCGGCGACACGCTCCGGACCGACCCCGGCCTCGCCGCGCGCGTCGTCGGGGCCATGTCGGGCTTTCCGCTGCGCATGGTGTCGCAGGCCGCGTCGCGCCGGAACCTGACCGTGGTGCTGCCGGAGCACTGTCTGGGAGAGGCGATGACGCACCTGCACGCCGCGTTCTTCCCGGTGACGGAGCCGAGCGCGCCATGAAGCGTCTGCTGCTCGTCGGCCACGGGCGCATGGGACGGCTCGTCGAGTCGCTCGCCCCCTCGGAGGGGTTCGAGGTCGTCGGCGCCGTCTCGAGCCGGACACTGCAGGCCGACTGGCCGTCCGCCGACGTGGCTATCGACTTTTCGATCGCGGACGCGGTACCGTCCACCGTGGCGCGTCTGGCGGGCCAGCGCATCCCGGTCGCCATCGGCACGACCGGCTGGCAGGGGCACGAGGCGGCGGTCCG
>JANOJK010000241.1:0-3968 GCA_031408165.1 Acidobacteriota bacterium
CGCCATCCCGTTCAACACGGCACCGGCGCCGACGACGCCGTGGGCACCTGCCGGGGATTACACCGTCAAGCTGACGGTGAACGGCAAGACGCTGTCGCAGCCCCTGACGGTGAAGCCGGATCCGCGCGTGAAAACGCCGGCGCCGGTGATGCAGCAGGTGTACACGCTCTCGACCGCGGCGTATCGCGAGGCGGCCAACGCGTTCGCGGCGATTGCCCAGGCGCAGCAACTGCGGGATCAGGCCGCAAAACTCAGCTCGCTACTGGGGTCCCACCCCGCCGAAGGGGCGGTGGCGCCGGGGGGCGCGAAAGCGGGAGACCCCGCGGCGGCGCTGGCGGCCTTCGACCGGAAGCTCGAGACCGTTGCGGGGGCACCGGGTGTCGGCGGCGGCCGGGGCGGCCGCGGCGCGGCGGCTCAGCCCCCTGCAGCCGCTCCGGCGGACCAGGGACGTGGAAGGGGCGCCGCGGCAGGCCAGTCTGAAGCGACGCTGTCCGGCGCGGCGACCCAGCTGAGCGCGGCGATGAACGTGCTCCAGGCGGCGGACGTGCAGCCGACGACCGTGCAGCTCAAGGCGATCACCAACGCGCGCTCGGCCGGCACCGCCGCGATGACGAAGTGGACCGCGCTCAAGACCGTGGATTTGCCCGCGCTCAACGCGACGCTCAAGGCCGCGGGGGTCGAGCCACTCTCGATTCGATAGAGGCCACGAGCCGACGGCGCTATGACGACGAGCACTAAGGCACCAAGGCTCTAAGGCACGAAGCCACAATTAGCCTTCGGCCTTCGTGGCCCTGGTGGCTTTGGTCACCTTCGTGAAGTGCCGTGGCCGCTCGCTGTACACTTTCCGGGGTGACCTTCGAAGTACGCCAGGCGAAGCTGCGAATCATCGAAGCGCTCGAGCTGCGCGTGAAGCAGTTCCGCTCGCGGGAGCGAATCTGGCCGTTCCGCGTTCCGCATGAGCCGCTGGACCTCGCCGAGATCCTCGAGCGGGCGGCAGAGGGGGACGCTCCCCTGCGCGCCGACGCGCTGCGGGCGCGCACCGTCGTGGAGTTCTCGTGGGACACGCACACCTGGGAGCTCTGGGTGATCGCGCTGCCGTCCGGCATCCTCCTCTACTGCGACTCGGATGGCGAAGAGTCGCGGATCCTGGCATCCGCCAGGCGCGGGAACCCCGGCGAGGCCGACGGCTTCTTCCTCGAGCGGCTCGCCGAATCCCGCGGTCATGATTTCGGGATCGAGATGGATGGGCCCGCGCCCGATCGCGTGCGATCGTCGATCGGGGACCGCGATTTCCTCGCGGATGTGTTCGTCGAGCTGTTCGAGGGCACGGAGGCCGCGGCGGGGATCGGATCCGGCGGCGACTTCCGCGAGCACCTCGTCAGCTGGCTCGACGAGGTCCTGACTGCACCGCCTCCCGGACGACGACAGCCGCGAATCCCCGATCGCTGATCGTCAATGCTGAATGTTGAATGTTGAATGTTGAATGCTGAGGTTGACATCTGATGCGTGATGCGTGATGCTGCGGCATGCGCACCACGCTTGATATAGATGACGATGTGCTGCAGGCGGCGAAGGAGATCGCCGCAACTACAGGCTCATCAACAGGTAAGGTCGTTTCAGACCTGGCGCGCAAGGGGCTGGTGCCAGCCAGGATCAAGGTACGGGTCAGAAACGGCGTGCCCCTTCTCAGTCCCCGTCGGCCCGGTGAGCCTCGGCCTTCGATGAAGCTCGTCAACGAGCTGCGTGACGAGGATCTGTGAGTCGAGGGCTCCTGCTCGACGCGAACGTCCTGATTGCCCTGTTCGACCCCGAGCACCTGCAGCATGGCCTCGCGCACGACTGGTTCGAGGCCAACCGGCACCGCGGCTGGGCGACGTCCGCCTTCACTGAGAACGCCCTGGTCCGGATCCTGTCGCACCCCGGTTACGGCTCGAATGCCGAACGCCCGGGGACGCTGGCGGCTCGCCTCGACGCGTTCTGCCACAGCGCGGACCATACGTTCTGGCCGGCCTCCATCTCCCTCCGGGACAAGTCCGTCTTCGACCTGTCAGCGGCCACCCACCGCCACCTGACGGACATCTATCTCGCCGGGCTGGCGCAGGCGAATGGCGGGACCCTGGCGACGTTCGACCGCTCGATTCCCCTCAAATCCATCGTCGGGGCCGGTCCCGATCTGCTGGAAGTAATCGGGCATAATCCTCCCGCGTGACGTCGAATCCCACCTCGTGGACGAGGGACCTGGCGGCGCGCTACGAACTGCTGGAAGAAGTGGGGCGCGCACCAAGACAGAAAGACTATCTGTTGTTCCTTTGTGCCAGGGCCCGGAACCAATGAAGGAGCACCCCCTGCGGCGTCCCGGCTTGTGGATCGTCCTCGCGCTACTGTCGGTCGCGGCAACCGCGGTCGGCGTCCACTACTTCCCACAGGCCTTCTCCATCGTGGCGCTCGACATCACGATGGACCGCGGGCGCGCGCTCGAGGAAGCGCGCGCCGTGGCGTCGCGGCACAGCCTCGGGCCACCGGATTATCGCGACGCGGCATCGTTCTCCGGGGACGAGGAGGCGCAGACGTTCGTCGAGCTCGAAGGCGGAGGCAAGGACGCCTTCACGCGCATGCTCCGCGAGCGCTTGTACGAGTCGTACGTCTGGCGTGTCCGGCACTTCAAGGAAGGCGAGACCAACGAGTCGACGATCCGTTTCACGCCGGACGGACGCCCCTACGGCTTCGTCGAGAAGCTGAAGGAGGACGCGCCCGGACCCGCCCTCGACGCGGCGGCGGCGCGGCGGATCGCGGAAGCCGGCGCCTCGTCGGGGTGGAACGTGGATCTGTCGAAGTTTGCGCTCGCGGAGGCGGGACTGGAACGCCGGCCCTCGGGCCGCGTCGATCACACGCTCACCTACGAGCGCGCGGACGAGACGCTGAAGGAAGGGCGCTACCGGCTGCGCCTCGTCGTGTCGGGCGATCGCCTGACGGAAGTCACGCACTTCATCAAGATCCCCGAGGCGTTCACGCGCCGCTACGCGAGCATGCGGTCCGCGAACGAGTTCATCGGGATCGGATCGACGGTCGGCCTCGCGCTCCTCTACGTCATCGGCGGCATCGGCGTCGGCATGTTCTACATGATGCGCCGCAGGTACGTGCTGTGGACACACGCGGCGATGTGGGGCGTCGCGGTGGGGGGCCTGCAGACGCTGGCGTCGCTCAACCAGTTCCCGCTCATCTGGATGTCGTACGACACGGCGCTGCCGCGCTCGACGTTCCTCGCGCAGCAGCTTGCCCTCGTCACTGCGGGGTTCGTCGGCTTCTCGGTGTTCTTCGGCCTCTCCTTCATGGCGGCGGAAACGCTGACGCGGCGCGCGTTCCCCCACCACCCGCAGTTGTGGCGCGCGTGGGCGACGCACCCGGGCGCGTCGATCCAGATCCTCGGACGCACCGTGAGCGGCTACCTGCTCGTCACGGTGTTTTTCGCCTACGACGTGCTGCTCTACCTGGTGATGACGAAGGTGTTCGGCTGGTGGAGCCCGGCCGAGGCGCTCATCCATCCCGACGTGCTCGCGACCTACGCGCCCTGGCTCTCCGCGATCGCGAACTCCTTCCAGGCGGGCTTCTGGGAAGAAGCGCTCTTCCGCGCCGTTCCGATCGCGGGGGCGGCGCTCATCGGCGAGCGCCTCGGCCATCGCCGCCTCTTCATCGTCCTCGGCTTCGTCGTCCAGGCGATCATCTTCGGCGGGGGACATGCGCCGTATCCGAACCAGCCCGCCTACGCGCGGCCGGTGGAGCTCATCATCCCGTCGATCGGCTTCGGGCTGCTCTACCTCTATTTCGGACTGCTGCCCGGCATCATCCTGCACTTCGCGTTCGACGTCGTCTGGTTCTCCCTGCCGATCTTCCTCGCGAAGGCGCCGGGCATCTGGTTCCAGCAGTTGATGGTCGTGGTCTTCACCCTCGTCCCCCTGTGGATTGTGCTC
>JANOJK010000256.1:0-7665 GCA_031408165.1 Acidobacteriota bacterium
TTTTGTGGCGGGGGTTTTTTTGGGGGCTTTGGACCCGGTTGGGGGGGGGGCCCCGGTGCCCTCGGGGGGGTGGGTGGGGGGTGGCCCCTCCCGCCCCACATCACCCTCAGCTCTCATCCGCGCGGCTTAGGAGGCGGCGAAGAGCGCCGCCTTGATCATCAGCACAAGGCGTCTCGAAGCCTCGAATCTTCAATGGCTTATCACGCCACGGCGGCCCTGGAGTCGTTCGCAGCGTGCGTATGCGTCGGTGCCTCCCCCTCAGTGGACAGGGGGACCACTGCTCCCGCGTCTGTGGTCCCCCCTCGTGGCTGGTGTGTTTCCTGTCGCGCGGATTCGGAGAGCCTGCTGTTGAAAGCACCAAGACCCAAGGCGACCGGGCTCCGCGCACGCCTCCTGGCAGACACGCGAATCGTTTACCAGGAGGAGGGAGATTGGGACCTGTGGGATGTCGTGCGAGCTCCCCCGGACGCCCACGGCGGCTGTTGCCCAAGCGTCGGCGCCTTCGACGATCTGCTCTAGATTCTGCGCTCGCAGGGGCCTCTCGCTCCCCGGTCGGCGTCTCCGCCTGGCGACCGTGGAGACGTAGACCGGGCGGCTCGTCAGACGCAACGCGACGGCGCTCCGCGCGCCGGGTAACCCGCCTGACGAACGCCTTCAGTAAGAGAGTCGACACCACGCGGCGGCGGCCATCGCCCTATACTTCGTGCATTGCAACTTCGGGCGCATTCACCAGACGCTCCGCGTGACGCCTGCGTGGAAGCCGGCGTTGGGGTTCACGTTGGTCCGTCGCGGAATCGTAGCCCTTGTGGACCGAGCATGAGGATCAGAAGCGAACTGCTGTGGTTGGCTGGATGCTGCGTAGCTGCGACGGCATTCTGCTGGCTCGCTCCGGAATACGGGTACAGTCCGGTCCCGTTTTTCACGGCCGTCTTCTATCTCGTGACCGGCTTCGTCAGGGTGTTGCTTCGCTGGCTGAAATCTTCAAATTGACCCACCGCGCATAGGAGAGGCCACACCACTGGGCTGGGCGGCACGGGTGTAGAATGGCATTGAAGGTTGTCATGGGAGCTGTGCAAATCGAACTCGATTCGGATCTCGTTGAGCTGCTCGAAGAGCTGCGCCTGCCGGTCAAAGAGGCCGCACGCGAGCTCATCGTCCTTGAGTTGTATCGCCAAGGCGAGCTCTCCAGCGGGAAGGCGGCGCAGCTGCTCGGGATGAGGCGTGACGAGTTTATTCGGCACGCGTCAGAGCGAGGCATCCCGTATTTACAGTTGAGCGGTGAGGAACTCCGCCGAGAGCTTGAGGACAGTGAGTCCCTCTGATTGGCCGTCGTCTCGAATTCCAGCCCGCTGATCGCCTTCGCTGCCATCCAGCAGTTGAGCCTGTTTCCAGTGCTCTTCGAGTCCGTTCTGATTCCACCGGCCGTGGCTTTGGAAATAGCACCGTCGATTCCAACACTGCCGACTTGGCTTCGCGTCGAGAGCCTGAGAATGCCGCTGCCGGAGGTCGTCCTCCGGCGATCGTTCGGAGTCGGTGAGCGCGAGGCGTTGGCCCTGGCCGTTGAGATCCAGGCGGAGCGAATCCTTCTCGATGACCGGCCCGCACGGCGGGTTGCCCTGGAACTCAAGCTATTGGTCACGGGGACGGCCGGAATCCTGCTCGTCGCGAAGCGTCACCGTCTGGTTCCGCTGGTTCGCCCATACCTTGACGCGCTCATAGAGAAGTCCTTCTTCATCGGGTCCGACGTCTACGACGAAATACTCCGACTGGCCGGTGAATACGAGGCGTGACCGCCTTGGCGACGACAAATGCTAGACCTCCTGCTCGCAGATCTTTGGCGTTTTGTTCGAGGCGACACGGGAGTCGCCGAGTTTGAGCAGTGGGTTTACGCTCACAGCGACGAGCTCGAATCGCGTCTCGGGAAACAGCCGGCGCCTGAGGTACTCGCCTCGGATTTTCGGTCGTCCGACGCTGTTGCGGGCGTCAAGCAGCTTCTGCGGGAATACGCCGAGCGTGAGTCCGAGCTGGAATGTCGATGCACAACGCTGCCGACCTTCGCGGTCATCGACATGGGCAAGGAGAGCGAACCAGTCCTGGCGACGATTGAGGAGCGACGGTCACGGGGCGACCCCTTCTGGTGGCTCTGGTGCGGAGAGTGTACCCGCTGCGGGCAGTGGTGGCTGGTAGCGCAAGAGGAGCGGCAGAACGACGTGTTCTGTTTGCGGCGACTCGCTGACGGTGAAGCAACCGCGCTGATTGAGCACAATATTTGGCCGTCAGACTTCGACTTGTATAAAGCTTTACTCCGACAGGGGTTAGATGCCGGAAAGAGTGTCTGGTTCGCTGAACCAGAGGAGGCCCAGTCCTTCCCTCTGGACGATCAGCGACTTGGCCAAAGCGAAACCAGGCATTCACGTCTCCGAGTTGGCGGCACTTCTTAACCTCGACATCGATACCGCGTCCGCACTGGCGAGTCGAGCAGTGCGCGATGATGGTGCGTTGATCGAGTTCGACCGGAAAGGCAGCACGCAACCGGGACTAACCAATGACTGAAGAACGGACTCCAAAGAACGCGCCTGGACCGTTCTACGTCGCGAAAGACGAGTGCATCGCCTGCAGGGCACCTGAGGCCGAGGCGCGTGGATTGATGTCATTCGACGACGACCGCGCCAGCTGCTTCTTTGAACGCCAACCCACAACTCGAGAGGAGGAGTACCGGGCCGTCCGGGCCGTTTGGGCGTCCTGTTGTGGCGCAGTTCGCTACGGCGGCAACGATACCCGCGTGAACGCTCGACTGGAAAGCCTAAAGCAGGGGCGTGTGGCGACCGCTGTGACCTTCGCGGCGGAGTCGGGCGAGGCGGCAGCCGACCTGCTTGTGCGCATCGCAGAGAACATGGCGAGCGCCTATGTCGGCTCCACCGTCGGTCCGGCAACGAGCACACCTCGCGGTGAGTCGTGCGCGGCGACAATTAAATCTGCCGCGCCGGCGAAAGTAGTTGACGCCGCGCACCCCTCCCCTCGACGATGCGCAACCACGTGTGGGCGTCCGACTTCGTGTTCGATACCTGAGCCAATGGCCAAACGCTCAAGTGCCTGACGATCATCGACGAATGGACGCGCGAGTGCTTAGCGATCGACGTCGCCGGCGGGATTCGTTCCGGCCGCGTGATCGAGGTGTTGACGCAACTCGTGAGCATGCACGGCGCGCCTCGGTATCTGCGCTCGGACAATGGGCCGGAGTTCGTCGCGTGCGCGATCCTGCGGTGGTCGCAGGCCGCGCAGATTGAGACCGCGCTCATCGATCCGGGGAAGCCGTGGCAGGATGGCGCCGACGAATCGTTCAACGGCAAAGTTCCGCGGCGGGTTCCTGACGCTGCAGTGGTTCCGCAATCGCGTCGACGCGAAGGTGGGGATCGAGCAGTGGCGGCGGCACTACAACGAGGTGCGGCCGCATTCGAGCCTGGGCTATCTCACACCGGCGGAGTTCAAAGCGACCTTGGTAGCCACGACCACGGAGGGGGGCTCGGCGGCTCCGCCGCCTCGCCCTGTCCACGAAGAAGACCAAAGACCAGACGACGCCAGTCCGATCACGTTAACTGGCGCTGTTCTCCAGTAACCACTGGCCCGAAGAAACCCGGCAGGTCAAGCCCGCCGACTGGCTCGCGTCCATACCGGGCGGCACGTTGAAGCTTCTCAAGGAGCTCCGCCGGCGACTATGGCGGATCGCAGCGTAGCGTTCCACTCCGAGAGCACGTGTAACGCCTGGTGGTCGTCTAACGCGAATCCTCTGACGAGCCGGCAGCAGACGCGAAACGTATGGACGTCGCCGTGGTGACCAGCCATTGCCGGCGGCACTGCCGTGAGATGCCGCTGTGCCCGTTCTACGGCTGGCACATCGAAGTTCGGGGGTTCGTGCGAACGAACGGATGGAGACCGAGCGACGGCTTCCTTGGCTGGCGGATAGGTCGCCGGTGAATATGTCACGTCGACGTTCCGATACTCGACCGCCACGAGGTGTGGCACGGCGCCCTTGTGATTGAAGGACCCAGGCAGCCTGCTGGTTTGCGTGACTGGCGTGGCTGCGGGATCCGTCTGCAACTCGCGGGCGAGCTGCTTCTGCAGCCGCTCGACCAGGTCGTGGTCGAACCTGTGACGCGCCAGAACACGTGTAGGTGATTCGGCGACGAGTGGAGGACGTAGCTCGGGATCGGCAGGTCTCGACGCGCCTCCACTCGAGACAGCACCGCAAAGCCCTCGTGGTCGGCGTCGAGGAAGATGTGTCGAACCGCGCCGATTGCGTCACGGGTCCGGGCGCGGCGGCTGACCAACCGCCTCGACGGCTCGTTCAACGGCCCGCTCAATGCGCTCGTGACCTCTCCCGTCTACACGTACGACCGCCAGACCGTGCTCATCCCGAGCGGCGCCCGCGTGCTCGGCACCGCCAGTCCGTCCAGGCCTTCGGTGAATCACGACTCGCCGTCGCTTCCACCGCCTGATCATGCCCAGTGGCGTCACCTACTCGCTCGACCGCTACCCCGCGCTCAATCAGCGAGGCGACGCCCGGTCTCAAGACCTTGTCGACCGCCACTACCTGCAGCTCTTTGGTGCCAGCCTCGCCATCGGCACCTTGTCCGGGCTCGCGCAGTACTCCACCCGCAGCGGCACGTCGGGCGCGTACGCGTTTTCTGATGCCTACGGCCAGCGCGTTGGCGCAAGCCTCGCGACCTCCGCGGGCCGCATGCTCGACCGCTTCCTCAACGTCCTCCCGACTGTCACCATCCGCGAAGGTCACCGCATCAAGATTTACCTGACCAGCGATCTCCAGCTCCGGCCGTACCTCGACCCTTCACCCCGCTGACACCTGGAAGGAGCCACCATGTCTCGCCGCGCCCGCTTCGCCGTAGCCGGATTGATCCTGATTACCGAGGGATCCGCTTGACTGAATTTGCCATCAAAAGCACCTCCACGACATCTTTCCGAGAGCGCACATTACGAGCACTGAAATTCGCGGTGCGATCTACGGTCACGACCATCCTGTCGTGCTTCTCGTCGATTGCTACAGCTATGTCTCCCGTTGCCTGAGCGTCTACGGTAATCAGGGACAACCTCGGGTTCTCGTCGACATAGCCTTTGGCGTGCTCGCCCACGAGCAGACCGATATCGTAATGAATATCGGGACCCCTATCTCTCCAAATTCGGCCACCCGACGAGTCAATGCCTTTAACACTGCGATGATTGTACCCGGGTAGAAGCCGCACGGGGCTTTCGTTGTCGGCGCGTGCGGCTTGCTCGCCGCTAACCGCAACGCCTATTGCCACAACGGCTAATGCTGCCAGTATCGCTTTCACGATGCTCACTCCTTGTGCAACCACTATTGGATGTTCAACAGCTTTCTGAGCGCAGTCTTGTCGCGCTCCGTCGGAGCTGTTGCATATTTGCCCGTTCCTCCTACGGTCATGACTGCCGCGTCCCACGAGCAGCTGGGATCCGCGTGTCCCAAACCGATCACATGGCCAAACTCATGGACCGCTACATACTTCAAATACTCTTCCTTTGCAGCGTCTGAGGCAGTAGCAACCTTCTTATCAACAACAATCCCAAATAGATTATCAGGAAAGTGAGGAACGCTCCCCGCATCGCGATACAGCGCACTCCAGTTGGGAAAGACATACTCGACCCTCGGATGGAGCGCAATCGCCCACGAGGATGCGGTCGGGACGATGTCGAAGGGTCGCTCGCACCAGGTCGGCGATGGTGACGGCGGGCATCGGCTCCTCCTGGCCAAGGGGCACCTGAGCCCGTCGCGCCTCGAACCGCACGAGATTGGGCTTGTCGATGAGAATCTCGGACGTCTCTTCGATCAGCACGATGCGGTCCTGAGGCGGAATCGTCTGCGCCACGGCGTTCAGCAGCGTCGTCTTACCGGTGCCTGTGCCACCCGAAATGAGAATGTTCTGGCGGGCCTCCACTGCAGCGCGCAGCACGTTCGCCAGTGGCGCGGTCAGTGTTCTGACGGCAATCAGGTCGTCCAACCTGAATCGGTGCGTGAACTTCCGGACGGTCAGTGTGGGTCCGTCGACGGCACACGGCGGAAACATGGCGGCGACGCGCGAGCCGTCCTCAAGGCGGGCGTCGAGCACGGGCTGACGCTCGGACATCTCGTCGCCGCATGCACGCGCGATGTTCTTGATCGCGACGGTCAGATTCCGGACTTCCACGCTCCGGTCCGGAACATGAACGATGCAGCCCCGCCGCTCGACGAACACCCGTCGCCCGCCGTCGTTCACCATGACTTCCGTGACGGCCGGGTCCACCAGGAGATCCTCGATCGGTTTCAGGAATGGCAGGATGCGATCCAGGCTGCTCATATGGCGCCCCGTTCCAGGTGCTCGAAATAGCTGGTCTGCACGTCCAGATAGTGCGGCTTCAAGTAGCAATACTGAGGCGGGAGCGGGTTGATGCCGTCGTAGGGCAGCACGATGGCCTGGGCGTTCTGGAGCTGCGTGAACACGCCCGGCGCAAAGATGTACTCGTGATGCGGCGCATAGCTCTTGCTCGCACTGAGGGACTGCGTGGCGGACGTTGGTCGTCCGGTGAGGAGGGAGATGTGGGCGTCCCTCCCGGACTCCGAGACGCTGTAATGCGCCTTGAGGCGATCGCGCCGGCCGCACAGCTCAGCCGCGTTCCTGGCCGTGAACTCGTCGCTGGTCGCCAGAAAGACCTTCGTGCGGAAGCACTGCAGCAACGTCCGCCAACTCTTATCCCCCGGCAGCACCGAGCGAAGCGAGCTAATGCTCTGCGTGGCCACGATCGGGATCAGCCGGGCCTGACGGGACAGCGCGAACGTGCGCTCGTCGCCGGTCGGATCCACTTCACCCACTGTGGCAAACGCGTGGTACTCATCGCAGACAAACAGGAGGTCGCGCCAGATGCGTTGCGGCGCGGCCGTGATCTGCGGGATGCGCTGGAGTATCGCGCGCTGGAAATCCAGCTTCAGCATGACGCCCAGGATCCGCGCCAGGCCAGGGTTCATTCCCACCGGAAAGTTCAGCGCGAGCACCGTTCCCCTCTCGAGCAGGGCATCGATGGGTGGGAGTGGCTTCGGTTGTCCGGCTGGCGGGTCTTCGGTGTACGCACTTCGCGGCGGACAGAAGGCGCGATGCACCGCCGGACTGTCGTCGAACAACGACAGGAACACGACGACGCCTTCGACGATAGACGATCGGAGCCGCCCGTCGAGTCGACTCCAGCCGTGCAAATACCATCGCTCGACGGCTTCGAGCTGGTGCTTTCGTGCGGCCCACCCGGCACCCTTCGGCTTCCGGACTTCGTACACCACCTTGCGCGCATCGAGGAACGTCTCCAGGCCCGCTTCGTACGGGTGCGCCATGTGGTCCGGATCCTCGGCGAACCAATGCGCCCAGGGTTTCTGGATGCAGTGCTCGCGGAAATCGTTCTGCCGGATGACGAGGACGTCCGGCGGCTCGGCGAGATCGGCCTTCAGGCGGCGGATGTCCCGGTCGATCTGCTGATCGTCCAGGATGTAGCGGTAGATCTCGGAGAACGTGGTGTAGCCGTCGCTGATGCGTCGCAGGAGAATGACGAACTTCAGCAGATCGGTGTACGCCTGCTGCCAGAACGGCTCCTTCGATCGGCCGAACAGGT
>JANOJK010000270.1:0-1648 GCA_031408165.1 Acidobacteriota bacterium
CCGGGTTCGGTCTTCTACAAGAGGAACGAACAGGGTGGAAAAGCGCGCGTCATTACGCCACCGGTTCCGCACGGCGTCGCGCGAGTGGTCGGGGCGTTTCACCTTTGCCGAGGTACCGCTGCTCTGCGGCACGTGCCTCGATGCGAGCTGATCGGCGGCGCATTGGGATCCGGGGCTCTTACGGCCACAAGGAGCCGCTGGCCATTCGCCGCGGCGACGTAGTCGTTGGACGTCTCGAAACCCAACGGGTCGATCGCGGCGAAGTTCGCGATGCGGAACAAGGCCCGCGGCGTGCCGACCCCCACCGTGGTCTGTACGGGGCTGAAGGGTGCGGCCATCACGCGATTGCCGTCCGATATGTACAGAATCTCCTTGTTGCCCTCACCCCACGCGGGTGACCGGCCACCTCCAACCGATACCTGTCGCCGGATCGCTCCCGAAGGGTAGCTCGCGACCCACACTTCAGTTTTCCCGGATGCATCGGTGTCGTAAGCGATCCAGCGGTTGTCGGACGACACTTTTCCGTGAGAATCATTGAACGGGGTGTTGAACGGCAGACGCTCGTCCACGGCCTCTTGCAGGCGGTGGGACCAGAGATCCTGGAGGTTGGCCGTATCGAGGCGGACGCTGACGATCGCGCCGCCATCTCCGCTCCAGCTCGACGCAAAGTTCGCCACCTTCGAGATGCCGACCTGCGACGCCGCGCCCCCGCCCGCGACATTCTTGATGAACAGCTTCGGAGGCGGATTCCCGCCCGGCCCCGTGAATGCGATGCGCGCGCCATCGGGCGACCATTGCGGTGTGAAGGCCGCGCCGTCGAACGTCAGCTGATTCTCCTGCCCATTCGAGAGATCCCGAACCCACACGTCCGCGCCGCCCGCTTTGCCGGTGCGCGAAAACGCCAACCGGCGGGCGTCAGGCGACAGCGCAAAGCCGACGTACTGCTCCGGTGGGCCCATGGCGGGAGAGGCGCTGCCATCCCGCTCGAACCACTGAAGGACGGCCGGCGTCCCGGGTGGGTACAGCCAATAGGCCAGCACACCGGCGGCGGAGACCGAGAATGGCGCCCGGCCTGGCCCCAGGATGGGAATACCGTCCACGATCCGTATCGATGCCCCCGAGAACTCGAGACGCGTCTCATCGAACGGTCGTGCGAACAATGTCGCATCCTGCACGAAGAAAATGTATCCGGGCACGCAGGCGATGGAAGACACCCGCACCGGGAACTTCATCAGGCTCCGTGGCGCCCCGTCTCTCAGGGAACCGATATTGATGCTGCCGGTGAGAGGGGCCGCGTAGATGAAATGCTCCCCGTCGCCCAGAAACTGCGGCCAGAAACCGCCTTCGCCAGCCATCGCCAGCCGCGACACGGCGCCGCCGCGGGCCGACACCCGGGAAAAACCACCCGGTCCTGGGCGGAAGAGGATCACGTCAGCCGCATTCCACGTGGCGCCACCGCGCGTGAACACATTGCTGGCAATGGGCTGCACGAGCCCGCTGGACACGCGGACTTTCTTCAGGTTGTTGTCTGCGAAGAACCCGATCCATTGGCTGTCGGGCGACCAGAACGGCGAGTTCGCCCCGTCCGTGCCCGGCACGGATTGGGTCACGTCTCTCTCGAGAGAGTGAAGCCACAGCTGTTTCAGTC
>JANOJK010000349.1:0-1719 GCA_031408165.1 Acidobacteriota bacterium
TTCGTCGTAGTCCTTCCGAATCAGCGCGCGCACCTGCTGCGCCTTCACGTAGTAGGCGTCGTAGTAGCCCGCGCTCAGCACGAACGTGCCGATCATGATGCGCCGCTTCGCCTCCGCGCCGAAGCGCGCGCGCGTCGCGTAATACATCTCCGTCGGCGTGGCGGCCTCCGCGCGCGTGCCGTAGCGCACGCCGTCGAACCGCGCGAGGTTCGACGAGGCCTCGGCGTTTGCGACGAGGTAGTACACCGGGATGGCGAGAGGCGCGTGGGGCAGGGTGATGTCGGCCAGCCGTGCGCCGGCCGCCTGGAGCTCGGCGAGCGCCGCGTCGAACCTCGTCCTGACGCCCGGCTCGACCCCCTCGTCCAGTAACCCGCGGGGCACGCCGACACGCAGCCCGTCGATATTCCCCGTCAGCGCGGCCGTGTAATCCGGCACCGCGTCCGGGGCGCTCGTCGAGTCGCGTGGGTCGCGCCCGGCGATGACCCCGAAGAGCGCGGCCATGTCGCGTGCGGACCGCGCGAAAGGCCCGATCTGATCGAGCGAGGATCCGAACGCGATGAGCCCGTAGCGCGAGACGCGCCCGTAGGTCGGTTTCAGGCCGAGCACTCCGCAGAGCGCGGCCGGCTGCCGGATCGACCCGCCGGTTTCGGATCCGAGCGCGAGCGGCACCATGGCGGCCGCCACGGCGACGGCCGAGCCGCCGCTCGAGCCGCCGGGAATGCGGTCGAGATCCCACGGGTTGCGCGATGGACCAAATGCGGAGTGCTCCGTCGACGACCCCATCGCGAACTCGTCGCAATTGGTCTTGCCGACGATCACGGCCCCCGCCTGTTCGAGCCGCTCCACCACCGCCGCCGAGTAGGGGGGCACGTAGTGCTCCAGGAGCCGTGACCCGGCGGTCGTGCGGACCCCCGCCGTGCAGATGTTGTCCTTGAGCGCGACCGGTACGCCGAGGAGCGGGGAGGCCGCGGGCGCGGGCTCCCGGTCGAGCCTTGCCGCGCGGGCGATCGCACCTTGCTCGTCCACGTGTAGAAACGCGTGGAGACGCCCGTCGGCGCCGGCGATGCGGTCGAGGGCGTCGCGGCAGACCTCGGATGCCGAGACCTCCCGCGCGGCGACCGCGGCGCGAATCTCGCAGGCGGTTCGCGGAAGGTTCATGACCCGAGCACCCGTGGTACTTTGAACAGGCCGGCCGCGCGATCGGCCGCGGGGGCCTGACCGAGCGCGACGAGGCGGTCGAGCGAGGGGACGGGGACGTCGTCGCGCGCCCCTGCGCCGCCGGGAGCGGAGGCAGGGCCGACCGGCACGCCCGAGGTGTTGACCTGCCGCACCTGGTCTGCATAGGCCAGGATGGCGGTGAGCTGGTCGGCGAACAGCGTGACTTCGTCCGGTGTGAGGGCGAGCCGCGCGAGGGCCGCAATGCGTTCCACGTCGGCGCGGCTGAGGGTGTCTGCCATGCGCGTCAATTCTACTCGCCCGGCCGCGGTCGCCGGGAGCTGGTATCCGGCTTCGCCGGGCGCCCTCGCTCGCGACGTCGATGGCTACCTGGCGGAAGTCGCCCCGGACCCGGCGATACTGCACGGGCGCCTCGCCGCCGTCATCGCGCCCCACGCCGGGCTGATGTTCTCGGGCCCGGTCGGAGCGCACGCCTACAAGGCCGCCGCGCACGGCGGACCGTTCGACAGCGTGATCCTTTCGGGGCCTTCCCATTTCGTCGCG
>JANOJK010000372.1:0-3632 GCA_031408165.1 Acidobacteriota bacterium
GCCGGCCAGTAAACTTTTCGTCCAGACGTATCGTCTAACGATACGTTTATGCCCCGAAAGCCCGCACCAGAGCCTCGGAAGGCCCTTTCTCTGCCGGTCATCCACATCCTGCTCGCGCTCGCCGAGGGGGCGCGCCATGGCTACGCCATCAAGCAGGACGTCGAGGAACGGACCGGCGGCGCCATCCGGCTCGGGCCGGGCACGCTCTACGAAGCGATTCAGCGGCTGCTGGACGGCGGGCTGATCGAGGAGACGAGCCCGGCGGATGCCGAGAATGGGCAGCAGGCGCAGCGCCGCTATTACGCCCTCACCGCCGAGGGGTGGGCCGTCCTGAGGGACGAGATCCACCAGCTCGGGGCCATCGTCGAGCAGGCGCGCGCCCATCCGAAGTTGCGCAAGGGACTCGCGTGAACGCCCTCTATCGGCTGCTGCTGCGTGCCTATCCTCGCGCGTTTCGGCAGCAGTACGAACCGGAGCTGCTCGCCGCGTTCGAGATTGAACGCGCCGACGGGAGACACCGCGGCATACGCGGCGCGCTGGCCCTCTGGCGGTTCCTTATCGTGGACTTGCTCGTGGCCGCGTGGCGCCTGCGCACGCGCGCCAGACCCGATTTCCTCCTCGGCCTTCGCCGCCGCGGGGTCCCTCACCTTCCCGAACCACCGAGACGAGGCTTCATGGAAACGCTTGCGCAGGACGTCCGTTACTCATTTCGACAGTTCGTCCGCCGCCCCGGCTTCACCGCAGTCGCCGTGCTGTCGCTGGCGCTGGCGATCGGCGGCAACAGCCTCATCTTCGGCTTGCTGGACGGATTCGTCTTCAACCCGTTCCGGTATCCCGATGCCGGCCGGCTCGTCTCGATCGGCGTCACGTTCCCGAAGGTCTCGGCGGATACGACGTATGTCGAGGCGCTTTCCCCGGCGGAGTATGGGGACATCCGCGCCGCGCGGTCGTTCGCGCACCTCGGCGCCTTCGACCTGGGCAACCGCAATGTGTCAGGAGGTGACGTCCCGGAGCGGGTCTTCACCGCGCTGCTGATCGACGACCTGTTCCCGGTGATCGGATTGCGCCCGCATCTCGGCCGCGGCTTCACCGCCGAGGAGCTGGCGCCGCGCGGCCCGCGCGTCGCCATCATCAGTCATCGGCTCTGGCAGTCCCGCTTCGGCGCGGACCCGCAGATCGTCGGACGCAGCATCCGCATTGGCGGTGAGGCCACGACGGTGGTGGGGGTGATGCCATCGGAGCTCGTCCTGATTGGGGCGGATCTCTGGATCCCGTGGGGCGCCAGCGCAACAGACGTGCCGCGCGCCGCGCGACAGTTCACCATTCTTGGACGGCTCGCGCCCGGCGTGTCACTCGATCACGCGAACGCCGAGCTCGCCTCGATTGCCCGACAGGTCCAGCAGACGCACCTCGCCTCCTTCAAGGAATACGAAGGCTGGCGTCTGACCGCGACACCGTGGGCTGCCGCCCTGCTCCAGGACCTGCGGCCGGCGGCGTTCATCATGCTCTGCGCCGTGGGCGTCGTCCTGCTCATCGCGTGCGCCAACCTCGCTAGCCTGATGCTGGCGCGGGCGACGACGAGAAGCCGTGAAATCGCCGTTCGCCTCGCGCTCGGAGCGGCGCGCTGGCGCATTGCCAGGCAACTCCTGACCGAGAGCCTGCTGCTCGCCTTTTTCGGAGCGGCCGCGGGCCTGCTCCTGGCCCACGTCGGCCTGAAGTTCTCGGGGCTGTTGATCCCATCGATGTTCGCGAACCTCGGTCTCGAAGCGAGCATCAGTGGACGCGTGCTGGCGTGGAGTGCCGGGCTGGCAACGGCGGCAGCCCTCCTCGTGGCCCTCCTGCCTGCCCTTCAGGCCTGTCGCACCGATGCGCACGAATCGTTGAAGTCGGAAGGGCGGAGCGGCACGAACCGGGCGGGCAGTCGCATGCGCCAGGTGCTCATCGTCGCCGAGATCGCCCTCTCGGTCGTCCTGCTCCTCGGCGCCGGCCTGCTGATGCGCAGCTTCGTCAATCTGCAGCGCGTGGACCTCGGGTTCAATCCGGAGAACGTCCTCACGATGCGGCTCACGCTGCCGCAGCAGAAGTATCCCAGTGGCGAGGCGGTGACGTCCTTCTTCGAGGAGCTGACCCGGCGGGTGCAGAACGTGCCGGGCGTGACGAGTGCGGCGATGGTGTCGCAGTTCCCGCCAACGGGTCCGTTCAGCTCACAGGTTGAAGTCGAGGGAATGGCGGCAACGGGCACCACCCTGCCCACGGCCAACACCACCGTAGCGTCGCGCGACTATTTCAAGACGGTCGCCATCCCGCTCGTCCGCGGACGCTCCTTCGGCACCGGGGACACGCCGGCCGCGCCGCGCCGTGCCATTGTCAACCAGGCGTTCGTCGCCCGTCATCTCGTGGACCGTGATCCTCTCACCTCGCGCGTCCGCATCGTCGGACGCAGCGGACCGGGAAGCTGGATTGAGATCGTGGGCGTGGTCGGCGATGCCAGGAACAACGGTGCGGGCGGGATGGTGCGGCCCGAAATCTTCATCCCGATGGAGCAGGGACGCGACTCCTGGAACCAGCTGTTCCTCCTGGTGCGGTCAGCCGGCGATGCCGCGGCGATGGTGTCGCCCGTCCGCGCGGCCGTCACCACCATCGATCCAGAGCAGCCGGTCTACGCGATCCAGACGATGAAGGATGCGGTGGCGATGTCGGCGTTCCAGCAGCGGATCGCCGCGATGCTGCTGGGCATCTTCGCGATGGTCGCTCTGGTACTCGCGGCCGTCGGGATCTACGGAGTCATGTCGCAGTCGGTGAGCGCGCGCACGCAGGAGATCGGCGTGCGGATGGCCGTGGGTGCCGAATCGACCGATGTGTTACGGCTGATCCTGATGCAGGTTGGAAAGCTCGCCGGGATCGGCCTGGCGATCGGCACCGGCCTGCTGCTGCTCGCCGGCCCGGCGCTGCAGGGCCTGCTGTTCGGTGTCCGACCAGCAGACGCGACGACGATCGCCGCCGTCGCGCTGACCCTCGGTGCCGTCGCCCTCGTCGCCGGCTGGATCCCGGCCCGCCGCGCCAGCCGAGTCAACCCGATCGAAGCATTGCGCTACGAGTAGCGCGGCCTAAAGCCTAAAGCCTAAGCCTATTCCGCCTTCTTGTGCACGACGTCCTGCACCGGCTTCTTGGTGCCGCCGAGCCCGGCGATCTCGATCACCGGTTCCGGCGCCTGCTCCTTCAGCACGTGTTGGCGGTAGAGGGCGGCCATCCGGGCGTCTTCGGCTGACTTCGCCGCGCCGTTGCCGTTGCCGTTGACCTCGATCTTCCGCGCGCGGAGCTTCAGCTGTCTACAGCTTGCGCAGATAGGCGAGCAACGCGGCGCGCTCCTCGGGCGTGGGCTGCCGATCAAAGTGCACGCCGTCAGTCGTGGTGACCGGGGGCACCACGCCGGGTGGGGCGACGGCCTGCACGCGCTTGAAGAACGCGATGTAGTGATCGACCACCTCTTCGAGTGTAGCCGCGCTGTTGTTGTGGAAATACGGCGCGGTCTTGCTGATCCCGCGAAGCGCGGGCATGTCCAGCTTCTCCCAATCGTCCAAGGCGGCGCTGCCCCCGACAAATCCCGTCAGCAGGGAGCGCCCGGGGTCGGA
>JANOJK010000384.1:0-2229 GCA_031408165.1 Acidobacteriota bacterium
TGTCGTAGACGTATTCGGCCGCCGTCTGCGCGGCCGCCACCTCGCTCGAGTGCAACGCAAACGACTGAATGACGACGGAGCGGGCCTCGGCGACCAGCGTCTTGGCCTCGGCCTCGGTCATTCCCCGGGGATCTGCCAGCCGCGCGTTCAATTGCCGGTAGTGATCGAGCTTCGCAAGGTTTGCCGGCGAAGAGATGAAGAGCGCAATGTACGGGCGGCCTTCGCTGGTCTTGCCCAGTTCGGCCAGCTTGACCTTGTTCGAGCCACTGGCGAGAAGGCGGTAATACTCGTGCAGCCTGTCCCAGTTGGCGAGCTTCCGATCGGCGCCCATCTGGAATCCGAAGAACTTCTCCGGCGTGACGAGCACTGACGGCTGCTGTCCGTGTGCCTCTCCCGTGCGGAAAAAGGTTCCCGCACCCGCAAGGAGCAGTCCGAACAGGACCGCTGCGAATCGGGCGTCAGCACGACGTGGTGTCATGTGGGACGTGAATCAGCGCTTCGTCGCGCTCCAGCTGCCGCCGGGTGACGCGCGCCCCTGCATCGAACTCCCGTTGACCTGACCTTTATAGGTCCTCCCGCCGGCCGTGAACGTGATCTCGGTCCCGCGCAGGCGCCCGCCGGAGATTGGCGCCTTCCCGAGCGTTCCCGCGATCATCTGGTACTGCTGCGTAAGCGTGAGGTCCCCGTTCGCCGTGCGCCAGGTCCCCTGGATCTTCGCCGGCACGATCCAGAGATACGCCGTACACCAGCTCGTGCACTCCGCCTCCACCAGCACCGTGTCGTCGGGCTGCCAGTCCTCCATGTTGAAGCTGTTCGACACGACGCGCGTCCCCGGTTTCATGTCGAGGATCGTCGGCCGCAGCTTCAGGTTGAGCTCCGGCAGCAGGAACAGCGTGAGGACCGTCGCCTTCGAAAAGTCGGTTTCGAAGATGTCCGCCTTGACGAAAGTGGCCTTGTCGCCGACACGGGCGGCTGCCGCATTCTTCTTCGACAGTTCGACCATGTCCGGGTTGTACTCGATCCCGAGCGCCTCGGTTCCGCGTTTCGCCGCCGCGATCACCGTGCGGCCGTCGCCCGAGCCGAGATCGATGAGGTAGTCCTGTGGCGTCACCTTCGCCATATCCAGCATCTTCGCCACCAGTGTGTCGGCGGTCGGCACCCAGACGACGTCCTTGCCTTCCTGACCGACCGCTGGCTGATAGGGCGGCTGCTGGGTCGCCGTCTGCGCCGACAGCACGGCCCCGAGCATGCCCGCGCCGAGGATGACCAATACACGCTTGAAGGAGAGGTTAGATGTAGTCATGGTTGTCGAGACGATAGCCCATTCCGCCACTAGCGCTTCGGAATCTCGATCCGCGGCCGTGCGGGAAGGCCATCGCATGCCCGAGGAAAACCCGGGGTGCGGGGGTTGGTTATAGCCGAGGTTCTACCAGGCGATCGCGAGGCGCGCCTGGCGAACATTAACTCGTCTGCTCCTTGACCTCGCGAACCGCCGCACTGAGGGCGGTGTGCAGCGCCTGGAAATCGAGCGGCTTCACCAGGTGATGCTGGAACCCTGCGGCGCTGGTTTTCTGGCGGTCCGATTCCTGACCGTATCCCGTCAGCGCTATCAACTGTATCCGGGCGAGGCCCGGCAGCTCCCGCAGTCGAGTCGCGAGCTCGTACCCATCCATCACCGGCAGCCCGATGTCCAGGAAGGCGATGGCCGGGGCGAACTCCGCGGCGATTCGCAGCGCAGCCGGCGCGTCGTGGGCGATCCGTGTCTGGTAGCCCTTCGCGTTCAAAACCGCCGCGACCATCGTGGCGCCGTCCTCATTGTCATCAACGACCAGGATCTTCAACGCGTCGGGCGGAGTCACCGTCGCCGCCGAACCTGCCGGCCGGACGCGCTGGCCGTCGCTGACCACCGGCGCCGCGGCCGCCCTCGGCAGACGGACGACGAACTCGCTCCCTTGCCCTGGACCGTCGCTATGGGCCGACACGCTTCCGCCATGTCGCTCGATCAGGTTCCTGGCGATCGTCAGCCCGAGCCCCAACCCTCCCTGGGACCGATCGATCGCCTGCCGCTCCTGGACGAACAGGTCAAAGACCCGCGGCAGGACGTCGGCGGCGATGCCGATGCCCGTGTCACGAATCCGCAGCACCACCTGGCCGAGTTCCTCGGAGGCGCGAACGGTGATATGGCCGCCGGGGGGGGTGTACTTCGCCGCGTTGGTCACGAGGTTCGTG
>JANOJK010000387.1:0-7355 GCA_031408165.1 Acidobacteriota bacterium
GCAACTTCACACCGGCGCAGTGGGCCACGCAGGCGGGGCGAACGTCTTCCCTCGGCACCCTGATCGCGGGCATACCGGCCGCCGCGCAGGCCCGCCCCGCGATCGTGTCCTTGAATGCCGACGCCGCGGCGGCGCTCGCGCAGGTCGCCGACGGCACGACCGTCCGCATCGACACGCCGGCCGGCGAGTCGCAGACCACCCACACCTATAACGCCGTCGGGATTCTCCGGGGGCACTGATCCGTCGGGTGAAGCGATCCTGATCACCTCGCATCTCGATCACCTCGGCCGGCGCGAGACCGCCGCGGGCTCCGACAAGATTTTCAACGGAGCGGATGACGACGCGTCGGGTACCGTCGCCGTGGTGGAAATCGCGGAGGCACTGGCGAAGAGGAAAGCGCCGAAGCGGACGATCGTGTTCGCGTGTTTCGGCAGCGAGGAAGCCGGAGGGTTCGGCGCGACCTACCTGCGCGAGAAACCGCCGGCGCCGCTCGAGAAGATCGTGGCGAACGTTCAATTCGAGATGATCGGCCGGCCGGATCCGAAGGTCCCGGCCCACTCGCTGTGGCTGACCGGTTACGAACGGTCCGACCTTGGCGCCGCGCTCGCGTCGCACGGCGCCCGCCTCGTCCAGGATCCGCATCCTGACCAGAATTTCTTCCAGCGTTCGGACAACTACACTCTTGCTGTCCGGGGTGTCGTCGCCCACACCGTGTCCAGCTTCAATCTCCACAAGGATTATCACCAGGCGTCGGATGAAACCAGGACGATCGACTACGCCCACATGACGGAGGCGATCGGGTCGATGATCGAGCCCTTGTGGTGGCTCGCGAATTCGGCGTTCAAGCCGGCGTGGAAGCCGGGATTGAGGCCGTAGTCCACGCTGTCCGCTGGCCACGAACATCACCAAGGCACCAACGCTCAGTAGCAAGAAAGCTTCGTGCCTCTGTGCCTTCGTGCCTTCGTGAAGAGCCGTGGGCCCGTGCGGGCGGCTAGACAGCTTGGGAGCGCGGACCCTGGTGCTTGCCGAAGAGGCCCGAGACCGCCAGCCATCCAAGCGGCAGCGCCACCAACAGGTAGGTGAGGTACTGCCCGTACACGCCGTCACAGAACAGGCGGAACACCCTGAGTCTCAACAACTTGCCAAGGAACACGCGAGGTGCGGAGTTCACGTAGGCCACCATTTGCGCCGTGGCCGGCACGAAAAACCTGCACTTCACGGCCACTCTGCAAACGGTGGCCTCCCTCCGCTCGCCCGACGATCAAGTCCAGCCGGCCGAAGGCGCGGGGGCCGCGGAGTACTATGGCGCATGGTCCGACCCTCCCTCGGCGTTGCCTTGGTGGTGCTCTCGATGACAGCGGTTTCAGCCCAGACCGATTTCCTCGCCCGCGCCCGCGCGCTGCACAAAGCGTCGCTCCTGGTCGACGGGCACAACGACTACCCGTGGGCCCTCCGCGAGCGCGACCCGGCGCGGGACCTCGAGAAGCTCGATATCGGCAAACCCCAGCCCTCGATCATGACCGACATCCCGCGCCTCAAGGACGGCGGCGTCGGCGGGCAGCTGTGGTCCGTGTACGTGCCGGTTGAGCTCCAGGGCCAGGCCGCCGTCACCGCGACCATGGAGCAGATCGACATCGTCTACCGCATGGTGCGGAAGTACCCGGGGACATTCGAACTGGCGCTGACCGCGGACGACATCGCGCGGATCCACAAGAAGGGAAAGATCGCGTCGCTCATCGGCATGGAGGGTGGGCATTCGATCGACAACTCCCTTGCGAACCTGCGGATGTTCAGCCGGCTGGGGGCGCGCTCCCTGACGCTCACCCACTCGACCAACACGGCGTGGGCCGACGCATGCACTGATACGCCGAGATCGAACGGGCTCTCCGCCTTCGGCGAAGAGGTCGTCAAGGAGATGAACTGGCTCGGGATGCTCGTCGATCTGAGCCACGTGTCTCCCGACACGATGGAAGACGCGATCCGGGTGTCGCAGGCGCCGGTGATCTTCTCGCATTCGGTGGCGCGCGCGCTGAACGATCATCCCCGCAACGTGCCCGACAGCATCCTGCAGATGCTGCCGAAGAACGGCGGCGTGATCATGGTCACCTTCGTGCCGGGGTTCGTGAGCGCGAAGGTCAACGCGTGGAACAAGCTCCAGACGGCCGAACAGGATCGAGTCAAGGCGCTGATGCCGGCGGACGCCGCGGCGGTGAAGGCGGGCGTCGACAAGTGGTCGGCCGCCAATCCGGCGCCGCGCGCGACGATCGCAGACGTCGCCGACCATATCGATCACATCCGCAAGGTGGCGGGCATCGATCATGTCGGGCTCGGGAGCGACTTCGACGGCATCACGCAGACCGTCGAGGATCTCGACAACGTGTCGACCTATCCACGCCTGACGGCAGAGCTCCTCGAGCGCGGCTACAGCAACGCGGACGTCAGGAAGATTCTCGGGCTGAACATTCTGCGCGTCATACGCGCGGCGGAGAAGGTCTCCGGGCGGCTCCAGGCCGAGCGCGGGCCCTCGGTCGCGGTGCTGGCGCACGCGCCGGCGCAGGCACCGGCGCAGGCGGCAGCGTCGGAGCCGGTGGAGATCACGCTGCAGCGGACCCCGTGCTTCGGCACGTGCCCGGAGTACACCGTCACCCTGCGCGGCGATGGGACGGTGACCTATTCGGGACGGCAGTACGTGCGCGTCTCCGGTGAGCACTCGTGGAAGATCGACCCGTCGGCCGTGCGCGCGCTCGCGCGGGAGATGGAGGCGGCCGGCTTTTTCGACCTGCAGGACACCTACACGTCGATGATGACCGACCATCCGACCATCTACACGACACTCAAGATCGGAAGCCGTTCGAAGAAGGTCAAGGACTACATCACCGGGCCGCCGAAGCTCAAGGACATCGAAGCGAGAATCGACGAGGTGTCCGGCGTGCGGAAATACATCGCGCCTGAAGGGAAGCTGCTTCAGGCGATCGACGCCGGGGACGCGGACCGGGTCCGCTCGCTTCTCGCGAGCGGCGCCGATGTGAAGACGGCCGACGAGGACGGCGTCACGCTCGTGATGCGCGCCGCGGCGGCCGGGAACGCCGAGACGGTGCGTCTCCTGCTGTCCGCCGGGGCCGATCCCTCGGCGCGTGACCGCCACGGCCGGAACGCCGCCGACCGGGCGCGCGACGGCATCGCCGCCGGAACGCCGAAGCAGTACGACCTGATCCTCAGGCTGCTGACGGACGAGCAGGGGGAATCGGGGAACGGGGTCTTCCGGTAATCGGGGAATTGACATGTGGCTTGTCGCGGCTCTGGTGACGCTCACCATGCTCACCCCTCAACCCTCGCGCGTGCGTATCGTCGCCATGGGGGACTCGACGACGGCGGGGACGCCGGCGTTCAAGTCGCCGCGCGAGGCGCCCCCGTCGGGGAAGGGGGACGAGACGAGCCAGTATGCCTACTGGCTGATGAAGGCGCATCCCGAATGGGAAGTGATCAACCAGGGGATCAACGCGCAGCGCAGCGACGTGATCGCGGCGCGCTTCGATGAGGACGTCATCGCGAAGAAGCCGGCGATCGTCGTCATCATCATCGCCGGGGTGAACGACGTCTACCAGGGGCGGCCGGCGCAGCACGTGAAGGACCAGCTCGCGGCGATGTACAAGCGCGCCCACGACGCCGGTATCCGTATCGTCGCCGGCACGATCATCCCCTACAACACCGCGACGGCCGATCAGAACGCCCGCATGCGCGATATCAACGACTGGATCCGCACGCAGGCCCGCGGCGATCCCGGCGTCATCTACGTAGACACCCGCGCCGCCGTCGCGGCGCCCGGTGATCCGGACAAGCTCGCGAGCTCTCCCGACGGCCTGCATCCCGACGCCGCAGGCTACCGCAAGATGGCGGAGGCCATCGCGCCGGCAATCCAGAGCGCGCTGAAATCGACGCCGACGCGATAGACACTGTTCCGCGTCGGTGATCCTTGTGCCTTTGTGCCTTTCTGCCTTCGTGATGAGCCGTCGTCTCGTGACGGTGGCAGTCTCAGCCGGCGGTTGATGGCGCCGG
This sequence comes from Acidobacteriota bacterium, assembly GCA_031408165.1. Classification (GTDB taxonomy): domain Bacteria; phylum Acidobacteriota; class Vicinamibacteria; order Vicinamibacterales; family 2-12-FULL-66-21; genus JAICSD01. Next base: position 4,057 of record JANOJK010000387.1, read on the forward strand.
CTTCGATCTGCCGGACAGCACCGCCACCCAACGCATCACCGCGCTCATCAGGATCACCACCACGCAGATCATCATCACGACGGTCACGATCGAATTCAGATAGCCCTGGAAATGCTTGGCGGGGTCGGCGCCGATGGCCATCGGGTAGAAGTTGTCGCGTACGCTGAGCGCGCCGGCGGTGAGCGTCGTGACCGCCACGAAGGACAGCGGCAGCAGCGTCACCCAGGCGTAGCGCGCGCGCGGCCGGCGTTGATGATCACCGTCGTTCCCACCGCCAGCGCGACGGACGCCAGCAACTGGTTCGCAATCCCGAACATCGGCCAGATCGTCGAGATGCTGCCCGCCCAGATGAAATAGGCCCACGCGCCGACGACCAGCGCCGTCGAGATCATCGCGCCCGGCATCCAGTCGTGACGGCCGAACGGCGGGTAGGCGCGCCCGAGGAACTCGCCGACCAGGAAGCGCGCCACCCGCGTGCCGGCGTCGATGGTCGTCAGGATGAAGAGCGCCTCGAACATGATCGCGAAGTGGTACCAATAGTCCAGGAGGTGCCGCATCCCCGGGAGTCCGGCAAAAATCTGCGCCATGCCGACTGCCAGCGACACCGCGCCGCCGGTGCGCCCGGTCACCGTCTCCTGCACCGCGGCCTCGAGCGCCGGGAGGTTCGTCACCGTCAGCCCCAGCGTTGCGAACACCGCCGGCGGCGTGTTGATCGCGAAATAGTCGCCCGGGTGCATCGCGCTCGCGGCGATGATCGACACGATGCCGACGACCCCTTCCATCAGCATCGCGCCGTAGCCGATGATCCGGATGTCGGACTCCTTGTCGATCATCTTGGGCGTCGTCCCCGACGCGATCAGGGCGTGGAACCCCGAGATCGCGCCGCAGGCGATGGTGATGAACGCGAACGGGAAGAGCGGGCCCGGCACGATCGGGCCGCCGCCGCCGGTGAACTGCGAGAACGCCGGCATGTGCAGCACCGGGTTGACGACGATCACGCCGACGATGAGGAGCGCGATCGTGCCGATCTTCATGAAGGAACTCAGGTAGTCCCGCGGCGCGAGCAGCAGCCACACCGGCAGCACGGACGCGATGAATCCGTAGCCGGCCATCAGGAGAATGAGCTGGGTCCGATCGAAGAGGAAGTAGTGGCCGAACGGGGAAGTCGAGAGCGGCTTGCCGAGGATGACGCACGCCAGCAGTCCGGCGACGCCGATGGTCGTTGCTTCGGCGATATGCCCGGGACGCAGGCGGTACATGTACCAGCCGACGAACAGTGCGAGCGGGATCGACATCCCGATCGTGAACGTGCCCCACGCGCTGTGCTCGAGCGCGTTCACGACGGCGAGCCCCAGCCCCGCGAGCGCGATGACGATGATGAAGAGAATGGCGATCGCGGCGGTCGTGCCGGCCACCGGCCCGATCTCCGAGCGCGCGATGTCGGCGAGGGAGGCGCCGCCCCGGCGCGTCGACGCCCACAGGATGATCATGTCGTGGACGGCGCCCGCCAGGCAGACGCCGCCGACCAGCCAGATGAGCCCGGGCGCATAGCCGAACTGCGCCGCGAGCACCGGCCCGATGAGCGGCCCGGCCCCGGCAATCGCGGCGAAATGGTGCCCGAACAGCACCCATCTCGTCGTCACGTGATAGTTGTGGCGGTCCGGCCGGACGTGCGCGGGTGTGGGGCGGGTGTCGTCGAGCATCATCACCTTCGCGGCGATGAACGCGCTGTAGTACCGATAGGCGATCGTCAGGATGCCGAGGATCGGAAGGATGACGTAGAGGGCGCGCATGCGCCCGCGATTCTACCTGTTATAGTGGAAGAGCCACCTGCCCTCTTGGAGACTCAGGAACACCTATGCGCCGCATTGCAGCCGTTCTCATCGCAACGACAGCCCTGGCGCTGACCGCCAGCGCGTACGCTCAGAAGCAGACGATCAAGGTTTCGACCGATTCCGTCGCGGTCTACGTGACCGTCACCGATACCGAGAAGCGCCTGGTGTCCGATCTCGTGCTCGACGACTTCGAGATTCTCGACAACGGGAAGCCCCAGAACGTCAACGTCTTCGAAAACAAGCCGGTGCCGATCACGGTGGTGGTCATGATCGACACCAGCGGCAGCATCACCGCGTCGCTCGGGCTCGTGAAGGACGGCGCCGAGCAGTTCCTGCTCCGCCTCCTGCCGGAGGACAAGGCGCAGGTCGGCGAGTTCAGCGACAAGATCAAGTTCCACCCGGGGCAGTTCATCGGCAACCGCGATCGCCTCATCTACCTGCTGAAGAACGAGCTGGATTTCGGGTATCCGACGCGGCTCTACGACGCGGTGGACGAGAGCATCCAGCGGCTGGTGGAGGTGGACGGGCGGAAGGTCGTCCTGGTGTTCACGGACGGCGCCGACACCGCGAGCAAGATCGGCGGCGGGAAGGTGATGGATCGCGCGCGTGAGAAGGACGTGATGATCTACGCGATCGGCCTCGTGACCGAGTACTTGAACGGGCAGCAGCGCGTGCGCAGCTCGCCCGATCGCGGCCTGAAGAAGCTCGCCGAGGATACGGGAGGCGGCTACTTCGAACTGAAGAAGACCGCCGACCTCGGCGAGACGTTTACGCGCGTCGCGCAGGAACTGCACAGCCAGTACGTCCTCGGGTTTTCACCGGAGACGATGGACGGCAAGATCCACAAGCTGGAAGTTCGCGTGAAGAAGGCCGGGATGAACGCCCGGGCCCGAAAAACTTACCTGGCGGCCTCGCCAGGCACCAAATAGGCCGAACCTTACACGAGCCCGAGAAGAACCGTAACCGCCAGCAGCAGCGCGACGACGCGTTCGGCGTTGCTCGAGATGTCCCAATCGATATTCCGCATGTCCGTGTCTCCTTTCCCTGTGTTAGACGGAGACGCGCCTGTTTCGGTTTAGTCGCCACAGATTTTTCACGTGGCGGGCAGGTCAGCCCCCGGAGATGGTGGGGATGATTTCGACCGTGTCGCCATCGGACAGGCGACGCTCCCGAGCGTGCTGCAGCAGCAGTTCGTCGGTCACCGCGAAGCTGAAGACGGAGTCGACCAATTGCTCTCGGAGGCCGGGTATCCGGCGATCGAGCGCATCGACCAGCTCTTCCATATTAGCGATCGGCTCGTCGAACATCAGCGTGTCGGTGGATCCGGACCTCAACGTCGCCGGCAAACGGACGGTAATCACTGTCTCATAGTCTCCTGATCTCCTAATCTCCTGCTAGCTGCCGAGGACAGCCTCGAGCCGCTCCCGCCACGCGGCACGCGGGTGCCCCTCTTCGTCGAGGTCC
>JANOJK010000517.1:0-6215 GCA_031408165.1 Acidobacteriota bacterium
TGCTGGCCGGCATGCCGGCGCAATTCCTCGAGCTCCAACCGCATCGCGCGGGCTTCCTGCGCCCGCCGCACGATGATGACGACCTCCGCGCGGTTCATGGGCTTGGTGAGGTAGTTGACCGCCCCCAGTTGGATCGCCCGAACCGCATCCTTCACGTCGGTGGAGCCGCTGAGCATCACCACGGGAACGAGTGGCGCCTCGTTCTTCAGCCGTTCGAGGACGGCCATGCCGTCGAGACCCGGCAACCTGAGATCGAGCAGCACGACATCCGGGTGCCAGGTGAAAACGGCGGCAATGCCCGACGGACCGTCCTGGGCGGTGAGGACATCGAACCCCTCGGTCCGGAAGATCGCGGAGATCAGGCGGCAGGTGGGCTCGTCGTCATCAATAGCAAGGATGCGATTCATCTGCTGACTGTCCCGCGGGTAGCCCAGCCGCACCATGGTGTCAATGGGCGGACTATGGCGACTTTACCATAGTCCGGACACACAGCTCTTCAGGCCAGAGGCATAAGTGACTTGGTTGCAATGGTTTGCCTCCGAGAAAGTCCCCGCGTGGGTTGGCCGCGTTCTCGCAGTATCCAGGGTCAGTGCCATCCATCGCCTCGACTCTCGCCGATACCGCCAATCGACCGGGTCACGGGACCGTCCTGGAGCAGCTCTTCAACGACAGGACCTCCGAAGTGCTCTGGTCTGGCGAGGTCGACGGCGCCAGCGTGTGGGTGAGTGCCAGCGTCCAGCGCATCTGTGGGTTCACCCCCGCCGAGATCGTCCGCACCCCGGGCAACATCTGGCTGGCTCGCGCGCATCCCGCGGATGCGCCGCGAATCGCGGAGGCCTACCGCCTGCTGTCCGGCACCGGTGCGCCGTTCGCGGTCGAGTTCCGGTGGCAGCGCCACGACGGCGCGTGGATCTGGCTGCGTGGTCACGCCGGCATGCGGGCGGGAGCCGACGCGCCCACCGTCGACGCGGTCTTCGCCGACATCAGCACGGAGAAACGGCTCGAGGCTCAGGTCCGCGAGTTACAGCGGATCGAGACCGTCGGCCAGTTCACCGGCGGTATCGCGCACGATTTCAACAACCTGCTCGCCGTCATCCTCGCAAACGACACGATGCTGCTGGACGCGCTGCCGGCGGGCGATCCGAGACGCGCGGATGCCGAGGGAATCATGGATGCGGCCAATCGGGCCGCCGAGCTCACCAAGCAGCTGCTGGCGTTCACGAGACAGCACGCCTTCGAGCCGAGCGTCATCGACCTCAACGAGATCGTCGGCGGCGCCGAAAAGATGCTGCGCCGGGTCATCAGCGAGGACGTCGACTTCTCCATGAGCCTCGGGGCCGGCCTCGGACGCGTGCGCGCGGACGCGCGACTCCTGGAAATCGTGCTCATGAACCTGGTCCTGAACGCGCGCGACGCGATGCCGCGGGGAGGCAAATTGTCCGTCGCGACGTCCGCGTCGGCAGGCGGACGCACGCAGCTCACCGTGAGCGACACCGGCTGCGGGATGGACGCCGACACGAGGCGGCGTGTCTTCGAGCCCTTCTTCACGACCAAGGCCAACGGACAGGGCACGGGTCTCGGCCTGTCGACCTGCCACGGGATCGTGACGCAGGCCGGCGGCAGCATGCGCGTCGACAGCGAACCCGGCAAGGGCACGGTGTTCGAGGTGCTGCTCCCGGCGGTCGCCGCCGAGATCGCCGCCGCCGCTCCGCGCTCCTCTCCGCCGGACGACTTCGCGGGGACGGAAACCATTCTCGTTGTCGAGGACGAGTCCGCCGTCCGGTCGCTGTTGCAGCGGATGCTCAGCCGTCTCGGTTACCGCGTCATCTGCGCCGCTGACGGGCAGGAGGCGTTCGCGATCCTGCAGTCCACCGACGCCCCCGTCGATCTGGTGTTGTGCGACGTCGTCATGCCGGATCTCGCCGGCCCAAACGTCGTCTGCGGCGTCCAGGCGCGATCGCCACGGACGCGTGCACTGTTCATGTCGGGCCATACGACGCATTCGCTCGTGCAGAACGGCACGCTTCAGGACGGGCACGCGTTCATCCGCAAGCCCTTCGCGCCGTCAGCGCTCGCCAGGAAGGTACGTGAGGTCTTGGATGCATAAACAAGTTCCGACGGTGCTGCTGGCGCCGGGCGTCGGGCACGCCGGCTTTCCGGCGCTCCTGATCGACCGCGGATTCATCAGCCGAAGTGACCTGGCCGTGGCCAGCCAGCACGCGCAACGTGAGCATATCGAGCTGGCGGACGCCTTCGTCTCACTCGGTCTGATCAAGGAAGGCGACTGCTACGCGGCGCTCGCGGATGCCGCCGGGCTCAATCTGGTCAACGCAGTGGAGATGGCGACGAGCGAGCTGGCGATTCGCCTGGTGCCCGAGCGCCTGGCCCGCCGTCACGCCGTCGTGCCGCTGAGCGTCGACAACCGGACGCTCACCTACGCGACGTGCCGGCCCTTCGATCCCGAGATCGAGCGCGACCTGTCGTTCGCCTCCGGCCGGCGCCTGAGCGCGTCGGTGGCGCCGCGGTCTGGCGTGCTCGAGGCGCTCGAACGCTGCTACCCGAAGCTGCGCGAGCTCGACGTGCTCGCCGCCCGCCTGAGCGGCGAGCGGCCGATCGTCGAGGGGCCCGACGCGGAGCGCGCGACGGCGAACGTCTCGACCGTGATCGACCTGTGCGACCACATCATCGGCAGGGCCGTGGAAGTCGGCGCGAGCGATGTGCACGTCGAGTGCGGGCAGGACGGCACGGCGGTGCGCTATCGGATCTGCGGGGTCCTCGAGCCGGTGCTGACGCTGCCGGCGTCGGTCTCGAGTCCGATCTGCAACCGCTTCAAAATCATGGCGCGCGCCGACATCGCCGTCCGCCACCGGCCGCAGGACGGCGCGTTCCGGATCAAGGTCAACGGGCGCCCCATCGACGTCCGGCTCTCGACGCTGCCCATCGTCCAGGGCGAGAAGATCGTCATGCGGGTGATCGACAGCTACAGCCCGCTGCAGTCGCTCGATCGGCTGTTGTATGACGACGAGACGCTCGCGCGGCTGCGTCAGAGCCTCGCCCGGCCCGACGGCCTGATCCTGGTGACGGGCCCGACGGGTTCCGGCAAGACGACGGCGTTGTACGCCGCGCTCGCGCATCTGCGCACGGGCCGCACCAACATTGTCAGCGTCGAGGACCCGGTCGAGCGGACGGTGCCAGGCGTCACCCAGATTCCCGTCAACCCTCGTGGCGGCAACACGTTTCCCACCGTTCTGCGATCCCTCATGCGGCAGGACCCCAACGTCATCATGGTGGGCGAGATCCGCGACGAAGAGGTCGCGCAGATCATCGGCCAGGCGGCGTATACCGGGCACCTCGTCCTCTCCTCGATGCACACCATCGACGCCGCCACGGCCATCACGCGGCTGGCGAACCTGGGGCTGGAGCCATACAAGATCGCCGAGAGCCTGTCCGCGGTGCTGGCGCAGCGCCTGCTCCGGTCCCTCTGTCCGAGCTGCAAGCGGCTGCTCAACGAAGGCGAAGCGCCGGCGTCGGCGGGATCCGGCTGTCAGCACTGCAACCACACCGGGTACCTCGGCCGGGTTCCGGTCGCAGAGCTGCTGACGCCGTCGGAAGAGCTGCGCGCCGCCATCGCCGGAGGTGCGAACACGCACCAGATCCGTGCCGCCATGCGGGCGGCCGGGTACCCGACCATGCGGGACCGCGCGCTGCAGCTCGTCGCCCTCGGGGTGACGTCGATTGAGGAAGTCAATCGCGTGCTGAGCGACGAGGACAGCGCGCGCGCGCTGGCGCGCGACAATCCGCGGATCCTGGTGGTCGATGACGATGCCATCACACGGATGCTGGTCAAGCTGCTGCTCGAGCGGGAAAAGTTCGAGGTGCTCGAGGCGAAGAACGGGCGCGACGCGATCGAGATCGCCGGGCGCGAGCGCCCCGACCTGTTGGTCATCGACCTGAACATGCCGGAGATGGACGGCTACCAGGCTATCGCCACACTGCGAAAGGACCTGTCGATGGCGACGCTGCCGATCCTGGTTCTCACCTCCGAGGAGGGGCCGGGCATCGAGCGGCGCGTGCTGGAGCTGGGCGCCGACGACTACATGGTGAAGCCCTTCGACGCGGACGTCCTGCTCTCGCGAGTCAACGCGGTATTCCGGCGCCTGAAAGCGGCGGCGTAACCATGATCGTAGGAACCATGACCGTAGGAACCATGAGACACAACATTCGAGCCGTCGTTCTCGTGATCGTCGCGAGTTGGGGCGCCGGCGCGTTCGCCGAGGGCCGGCCACAGGACCTTGCGCGCGCGACCATCGAAGATCTGATGAACATCACGATCACGTCCGCATCGCGGAAAGAGGAACGCGCGTCCGGGGTGGCCGCGGCCGTCTACGTGATCACGCAGGAGGAGATCCGCCGCTCCGGCATGACGACGCTGCCGGACCTGCTGCGGCTGGCCCCCGGGGTCCAGGTCGCGCAGATCAACGCCAACAAGTGGGCGGTGTCCGTGCGCGGATTCAACGGGCTGTACTCGAACAAGCTGCTCGTCCTGATTGACGGCCGGAGCATCTACAACCACCTCTTTTCCGGCGTGCTCTGGGACACCGAGGATCTGGTGATCGACGATATCGAACGCATCGAAGTGATCCGCGGGCCTGGTGCCGCGGTCTGGGGCGCCAATGCCGTGAACGGTGTGATCAATATCCTGACGAAGAGCGCGGCGGACACGAAGGGCGCGCTGGTGCGTGCCGGCGGCGGCACGTTCGACCCGGCACAGGTCGTCGCGCGGTACGGCGGGTCGTTCGGGAACACCCACTACCGGGTCTATTCACAGTGGTCCGACCACGGAGAGTCACGACTGGCGTCCGGCGCGGGTGCGGACGACCAGTGGCGCCGCGCCACCGCCGGTTTTCGCGGCGACTGGACCAGCGGTCCGCGCGCCGTGACACTCCAGGGCAGCGTCACGCGCGCCCGCGCCAACGGCCTCTGGCTCAATTTCGGGGGGGCCCCGGCCGCGGCTCCATTGTCCGCCATCGAGACGCCCTCGCTGATGAACGGTGGCGCGGTGCTCGGCCGGTGGACGATGACCCGCGCGAACGGCGCGTCCGTGCAATTACAATCGAGCGTTGAACTCGCGGACCGCGACGAGCCCCTTGGCGACTATCGCCGCCGGACGGCGGACGTCGAAGTTCAGTACCACACCGCCGTAGGCTCCCGCCACGACCTGGTCGCCGGCGCCGGGTATCGCCTGATGCACGAACAGCTCGCCGGCCGGAACGGCTACAGCCTCGTGCCCGAAACGTCGACCGACGACCGCGTCAACGTGTTCGCGCAGGACGAAATCGAACTGGCTGGCGACCGTCTCCATCTGACGCTCGGCGCCAAGGTCGAGCGCGATGCCCTGGCGGGCTGGGGTCTGCAGCCAACGGCCCGCCTCACGTGGGCCGTCGTCCCCCAGCGCCAGTACCTGTGGACCGCCGTGTCGCGCGCGCAGAGAACGCCGTCGCTCACCGACCGCGGCATTCGCGTCGATTATCCGGCCACGTTCGGCGCTGGTCCGCTCCCGGTCCGTGTGAGCGCGTTCGGCAGCCCGGACATTCGGACCGAAGTGCTCTCGAACGCCGAGACGGGATACCGGCTGGAGGTGGCGTCGGCGGCCACCGTCGCCGTGACGGCGTTCTACGGGCGCTACGAGAATCTGATCACGCCGGAACCCCAGACCCCAGGCGTCATCGTGGGGCCCGATGGTCCGTATGTCTCGGTTCCGGTCCGCTTTGGCAACCTCCTCGGCGGCGACACCAGCGGGCTCGAGGTCGATGCGCACTGGATGCCGGCGAACTGGTGGCGGCTGGACGCCAGTTATAGCGCCTATCGGTTTACGCCCAGGCTCGATCCCGCCAGTCGTGACACGGCGTTGGCCCGACACGACGGCGACGCGAGCCGGCACCAGTGGCAGGTGCGTTCCGGCGTCTCGCTTGGGCGGCGCGCCGATGTGGATCTGACGCTGTTCCGGGTCGGCCGGCTGGCGGGCCTCGGCGTGCCGGGCTACACGCGGGCCGACGTCCGCCTGGCGATTCCCCTCACGCAACACCTCACCGCATCATTCGTGGGGCAGAACCTCTTCGACCCCGAACATGCGGAGTTCAACGACGCCAACGGCACCGTGTTGCGGACGCTGGTGCCGCGCAGCGCGCGCGTGCAGTTGGCGTGGCGGTATTGAG
>JANOJK010000572.1:0-4480 GCA_031408165.1 Acidobacteriota bacterium
CCTCGAGGCCAGCGAGTGGTTCGTGAAACCGGTGGACATTCTCGACAGCCAGGTGGATCAGACCGCGCAGGGGGACCTCGTGCGCTTCACGCTCAGGGCCACGTCGGTCAACCCGGATGCGCCGCTGCCACCCGTCGTCGCGGGACGAGGCGCCCCGCCGGCGCGCTGAGAAGAAGGCAGAAGGCAGAAGGCAGAAGGCAGAAGGCAGAGAACGGTTAAGGCGGTAGCTCGGCGGTACCGATAGGCGAACAGAAGAATGGAACTTTCCCTCAGTAAACTTCCGTGGTGGGGCCAGCTCGGCGCCTTCGTGGTCGTGTGCGGCATGGCGGTCTACGGCTTCTGGAACTTCTACGTCGTTGAAGTCGAGAAAGACCTGGCGCTGCAGCAGACGCACCTGACCTCGCTCAACACCGACATCACCAAGGGCATGGCGACGGCCCGTCGCCTCGGCGAGTTCCAGGCCGAGGTCACGAGCCTCGAGAATCGCCTCGAAACGTTGCGGAACGTCCTGCCGGAGCAGAAGGACGTCGCCAACGTGCTGCGCCGCCTGCAGGGGCTCGCCGCGCAGTCGAACCTCACGCTGCTGCGCTTCACCCCGGCCGCGCAGAAGCAGCTCCCGCTCTACGCGGAGGTGCCCTATCGCCTGACCGCGCAGGGCTCGTTCCACAACCTCGGGCTCTTTTTCGATCGGGTGAGCAAGTTTCCCCAGATCATCAACGTCGGCGACATCTCGGTCACCGCGAGCCCGCGCCCGGATCCGAATTTCACCATCATCGCCGACCTCACGGCGACGACTTTCGTCCTGCAGGACGCCACCGGCGGCAGGGGAGGGCGCGGCGGCGCGCCGCCCGCGAAGTGATGACCATGGTGGCGCTGACCCTTACCCTCACCGCGCTCCTCGCGCAGGTTCCAAGTCCCGCCGCGGCCATCGGCGCCGCGAAGGACGCGAGAGTCAAGACCGAGGCGGCGCAGCAGAAGAACGCGGAAGCGCTCGACCAGGCGCCCGCGCCGGCGGCCGCGCCGGGCGCACCCGGCACGCCCGCAGCCCAGCCGGCGACGCCCCCGCCGCCCCAGGGCGCCGGGTACTCCTACGACCCTGCCGGGCGGCGCGATCCCTTCGTCAGCCTCACGGGACGCGGCGGCGATCTCCCGACCCCGGGCGGTGCGAGGCCGACCGGCCTCCCCGGGCTGCTCGTGAACGAAATCACCGTGAAAGGCGTGTTCAAGTCTCCGCGCGGAGGCTTCCTCGCGCTGGTGCAGGCGCCGGACAACCGGACCTACATCGTCCGCGCCGGTGACAAGGTGTTCGACGGAACCGTCAAAGCGATTACCCAGGAGGCCGTCGTGTTCTCGCAGGACGTCACCGACCCGCTCTCGCTGGTGAAACAGCGCGAAGTTCGGAAGGCGATTCGACCGGAGGCACGGTGAACGGCGCGGAGACAAAGATGACTGTGTTCATGAACGCGTGGGCGCTGAGGCGGGTCTTGGCCGCGTGCGCAACCGCAGCGGCGCTCGGTGGCGGGCTCGGGCTGGCGGCGGCGCCGGCCGAAGCCGTCCGGCTCGTCGGGGTCTCTGCCCAGACGACCGGAAAGACGGCCGCCGTCCTGATCGAATCCACGGAGCCCGTGGCCTACGCCGTGAGCCGGCCGGATCTGCTCACGGTGCTGGTCGATCTGCGGAACGTCCGTGTCGCCGACGCCGCCGATCAGCTCGCGAAAAAGGGCCCCGTCGCCGGCATCCGCCTGGAGCAGGCCACCGCGGACGACGGCAGCACCGTCGCGCGCGTCCGTGTCGCGCTGACGTCCCCCTCCGCGTACAAGGTGCGCAGCTCACGCAACGTGATTCGCCTCGACCTCGAGCCCGAGCCGGAAATGGCGCCCGCCGACGCGCCGCTGCCGTCGCCAGGGCCGGCTGCGCGCCCCGCCGGCACCGACCTCGAAGCGAGTGCCGCCAGTCTGCCCGCGACTCTGCTCGACAAGGTCCGCGCCAATCACACCCGGACGGCGACGACGATCACGCTGGCGGGCAACGGCCGCCTCACGCCCTCGTCGCTCACCGAGTCGGACGACCAGCCGCGCCGCCTCGTCCTCGATTTCCCGAATGTGTCGCCCACCGCGGCGGCGCGCACCGGCGTCGATGGCGTCTTCGTGAAGCAGGTCCGCGTGTCGCTCAACAGCCGCGATCCGCTGGTCACCCGCGTGGTCATGGAGATTGCCGGCTCCGCCTCGTATCACGTGGAACGCACCGGGCCCGACGGACGCGATCTCGCGGTCGTGTTCGAGGGGCGCAAGGCCGGGAGCGCCGTGCTCGTGGCGCCGCCCGCCGACGCCCCGGAGGCGCAGGCCACGACGATGAGGACACCATCACGCTCGCACAGGCCATCGCGAACGCCGAATCGACCACGCCGAAGGATCCGATCAGCGCGCTGACGAGCCCCGCGTCCGCAGGGAGCCCGTCACCCGCGGCGAAACGGCCCGCGACGGCCAGGCAGGCGATCCCGCCACCGCCGGCGCCGCCGGCGCAGCAGCCCCGGCCGGCACCCCCGGCCCAGCAACCGCCGCCGACGCCGCCGGCGCAACAGCCGACGTTCTCCTCTGATGTACCCGGCAGCGGACAGCGGGTCTATGTCGGGCACCCGATCAACTTCGACTTCGAGGACGCCGATCTGCGCGCGGTGTTGCGTGTGTTCGCCAACGAGAGTGGGCTGAACATGATCATCGACCCGCAGGTCCAGGGCCGGGTCAACGTCCTGCTGAACGACGTCCCGTGGGACCAGGCGCTCGATCAGATCCTGCGCGCCAATAAGCTTGGCTACACCGTCGAAGGCAACATCCTGCGCATCGCCCCGCTCGTCGTGTTGAGCGCCGAGAAGAAAGAACAGGTCGAATACCAGACCCAGCAGGCGCTCGCCGGCGAACTCCGGGTGCAGACCTTTACGTTGAGCTACGCCAAGGCCGAGGCGCTCTCGCCCATCCTGACGAAGTCGGTGCTGTCGTCACGCGGACAAATCCAGGTGGACCCGCGCACGAACGTCCTGATCATCCAGGATCTGCCTGACCGGCTGGCGACCGCCGCCGGACTGATTACCACGCTGGACCTGCCCCAGCCGCAGGTGGAAGTGGAAGCCCGAGTCGTCCAGACGAGCCGGGACTTCGCGCGTGCGCTCGGCATCCAGTGGGGCTTCAACGGCCGCGCGAACTCGCAGATCGGCAACACGACGGGCCTGGCCTTCCCCAACAACGGGGCGATCGGCGGCCGCCTCGGTAACCAGACCGCGAACGATCCGCGCGGCGCCAACGAGCCGGCCTCGACCATCGTGAACCTCCCGACCACACAGGCCGCCAATTCGGCGATTGGCCTGGCGCTCGGATCGATCAGCGGCGCGTTCAATCTCGACGTCGCGCTGACCGCCCTCGAGAACACCGGCAAGGGGCGCATCCTGTCGTCGCCCCGGCTGACGACGCAGAACAACCAGGAAGCCGTCGTGCGGCAGGGCGTCCAGATTCCGGTCCAGACCTCCGCGAACAATACGGTCTCGACGACGTTCGTGAATGCGGATCTGAGCCTCACCGTCAAGCCGCAGATCACGATGGCCAACACCGTGATCATGGACATCAACCTGGTCAATGCGTCGCCCGACTTCACCAGGGCGGTCAACGGCACGCCGCCGATCAACTCGCAGAGCGCGAGGACGACCGTGCAGATCAACGACGGCGCGACGACCGTCATCGGCGGCATCTTCGTCACCGAGGAGCAGAGCAACAACGACCGCACGCCGGTCCTGCACCGCGTGCCGATCCTCAAGTGGCTGTTCCAGCGCAACTCGCTCACGGACTCGAGCCGTGAACTGCTGATCTTCATTACGCCGAGAATTCTGAGAGGGTAGGGGCATGAACGCCGAAACGCACAAGCGACCGGTTCGTCGAAAAGTGGTCTGGGGTTCGCGCGCGCGGATGACCGTCGCCTTGACCGGCGCCCTCATGCTGGTGTCGTGCAGCGAGGCCATCCGCACGGGACAGGCATCGTCGTATCTCGTCATCACGACGCTCACGGGCGGGACGAGCAGCGACTCTACCGTCGAGTCCGACGTCGTCGGAGATACGGGAACGATCTTTTCCGATGTCGGCCAGGCGACCCTCCAGGTGCTGATGAAGGACAGCGGCGGTCCCGGCCCGAGCCCTGTCAATGCCATCACGATCACCCAGTACCGGGTCGAGTACATCCGCAGCGACGGGCGCAACACGCCTGGCGTGGACGTGCCGTTCTCGTTCAACAGCGGCGTGACCGTCACCGTGACGGCGACCGCGTCGGTCGAATTCACGCTGGTCCGCACGCAGGCGAAACAGGAAGCGCCCCTCAGGGCGCTCAGGTCCGGCGGCGCCGCGCAGGCGATCTCAACCGTGGCGCGCATCACCTTCTACGGACACGATCAGACGGGACGCGAGGTCAGCGTCACCGGCAATCTCGACGTCACCTTCGC
>JANOJK010000578.1:0-5514 GCA_031408165.1 Acidobacteriota bacterium
CCGGCCTTGCCGCCGAAGGCCGGCACGATCACATACTGCCGTCCGTTGGCCTCGTACGTCGCAGGTGTCGCATTGCCGGCATTCACCATCGTCGTCTCCCACAGGAGGGCGCCGGTGTCCTTGTCGAACGCGCGGAACTTGTTGTCGAAGTTCGTGGCGCCGATGAACAGGAGGCCGCCGGCCGTCACGATCGGCCCGCCGTAGTTTTCCGTTCCGGTGTCCTTGACGCCGGCGGCGGCAAGCTCCGGGTACTCGCCGAGCGGGATCTTCCAGGCATATTCGCCGGTGTTCAGGTTGATCGCGTTCAGCGTGCCCCAAGGCGGCGCGACGGCGGGATAGCCGTCCGGGTCGTACCACCTGTGGTAACCGGTGAAATCGTACGCAATCTCGATTGGTGACGGCGGTCCGGAGACCTCGTCCTTGGTCTTGCCACTCAGTACGTACTGCACCAGGGCGTCGTGTACGGCTGCCGGAAATGCGGCGCCCGGCATCCGCGCGGCGCCATGGCGGATGACGTCACTGACCTGCTGCGCCGTTCGCCGCGCCGCGAGACCCTGCAGCGAGGGAAAGCCAGGCGCGCCGGCCATGTCGAGGCCGTGGCACGCGGCGCAGTGATTGACATAGGTGCGGCGAGCCACCGCCAGGGTGGGCGCGTTCTGGCGCATGCTCGACGTCCATGCGAGATCGTTCGCGTTCAGAAAGAGGTTGCCCGTCTCGGGATCGAACGCGGATCCTCCCCACTCGGCACCACCGTCGAAACCCGGCATGATGACGGTCTCCTGGCCGAGGGCGAAGGGACCGAACTCCCCCTCGTTGCGGAACGTCCGGAATTGCTCGAGCGCCCATCGATGAATGGCGGGCGTCCGGCGGCTGAGGATGTCCTCGGTCAGGCGGGTGCGGGAGAAGGGCGCCGGCTTCAGTGGAAACGGCTGCGTCGCGGCGGTCACCTCTCCGGGAACGCTGCTCGGGGGGACGTTTCGATACTCGATGGGAAACAGCGATTCGCCGGTCTCGCGATTGAAGACGAACAGGTAGCCCTGCTTCGACGCCTGCGCGACGGCGTCGATCGTCCGGCCGTTGCGCCTGACGGTGACGAGCGTCGGCTGAGAATCCAGGTCCCGGTCCCAGATATCGTGCTTGACCGCCTGGAAATGCCAGATCCGTTTCCCTGTGGCCGCGTCGAGCGCGAGCAGGGTGTTGGCGAACAGGTTGTCCCCCAGCCGATTGCCGCCATAGAAGTCAGAGGCGGCCGACCCGGTCGGCACGTAGACGATGCCGCGCCGCGTGTCGACCGCCATGCCGGCCCAGTTGTTGGCCGAGCCGATGAAGGTCCACGCATCCCTGGGCCAGGTGTCGTAGCCGAACTCACCGGGGTGTGGAATCGTGTGAAAGGACCATACCAGCTGACCGGTCTTCACGTCGTAGGCGCGCACGTCGCCGGGAAACGTCGGCAGGCTCTCGGCGGTGCGGCCGCCGACGATATACATATCCTTGTAGATCACGCCGGGCGACGTGAGCTCCACCGTGTTCGCGTCGGGATCCCGTCCCAGGTCCATGTGGAGGTCGATGCGGCCGCCGCGACCGAAGGGCTCCAGCTGTTTGCCGGTGCTCGCATCGATGGCGTAGACATACCGCCCGAACGACGCGAGGATGCGTTTCTGCCGGCCGTCGGTCCAGTAGGTCACGCCACGGCCCCGCGCGCCGCGGAGGCCGGGATTGAAGGCCCAGCGAACCGATCCCGTGGCGCCGTCGAGCGCGACGAGACGGCCGCCGGGCGTGACGGTATAGACGTCGCCGGCGATGACGATCGGGTTCACCTGCAGACCGCCGGACCCTGCGCTACCTGCCGGCTGGTCGGCCGGATCGAACTGCCACGCGACCTGTAGCCGGCTGACATTGTCGCGGGTGATCTGCTTGAGGGTCGAATACCGCGTGCCCGCGTCGTTCCCGCCGTAGACGGGCCAGTCGCGGGGATCCGGGTCCGGCGGCACAGGAGCGGACGATTGGGCGGATGCGAGGACGCCTATGATCGAGACCGTGACGAGGATGCACGCGGCGGCGCGCCGGTTGAGGACCACACGCCTGTTCATGGCCGCATTATGCCGCGGAACCAGGCCGTTGCACCGCCGCCGGCGCCCCGGCTGTTCCCTCCCGCCGGTGGTCCTGTCTCTGGAGGTCGTCATGTGGACAGTGGCACGCGTCGGCCTGGTGGTCAAGTTTCCTCGCTCCGGCGGGACTGCTGCGATAATGCTGCCGCATGCGCACCGCCGAGGCAGCGTCACCGGCGAAAGGGCTGCTGCTGGGGATGGTGATCACGCTCTTCGCCGTCGCGGCGGACTCGTACTATGTGACGCGCCAGATCGGCCGGTTGCGGCTGTTGCAATCGGATCTCGCCGACCGCAGCCGCAAGGATTCCCTCCAGCTCCTGCGGATTCAGAGAAACCTGAACTCACTTGGCCTCGCCATGCGCGACATGCTGGACACCGAGGGGAGCGGAGGGTATCCGCTTGCGGCCTGGGCCACGCCGTTCAATCGGATCCGGCGCGATCTCGCGGACGCGCTGCGGCTCGAGGAGCAGCTCGCCGTCGGCAGCCGGACGCCGGAGCAACGTCAATATCTGGCCGACTCGCTGGCGCAGTTCTGGGACGCAGCGGACCGCGTGTTCCGGCTCGCCCGCGAGGGTCAGGAGGCGGAGGCCCGCGCGCAGATCCGGCTGTCGCTCCAGGCGCGGCAGGCGGCGCTCGGCACCGCCGTGGCGCGGCTGCTCGTGGAAAACAACGCCAGCGAAGCCGAGACGGCCGCGCGGGTGCAGGGCATCTACACGCAGGTCGAGCGGCAAGTCTATGCCTTTCTCGCGGCGACGCTCGCCGCGATTGTCGTGACCAGCCTGTACCTGATCCGATCGAATCGACGGCTGTTCGCCCGGCTCGCCTCGCTCTCCGAGGAGCGCCGCGACGTCGCGCAGCAGCTCATCACCGCCCGTGAATCGACGCTTCGGGACCTCGCCCGCGAGCTGCACGACGAGTTCGGCCAGACGCTCACCGCGATGGGGTCCATGCTCGGACGCGCGGAACGGCACGTGGCGGCCGCCTCCCCGCTCAGGTCCGAGCTGCGCGAAATCGCCGAAATCGCGCAGCGCCTGCTCGAGCAGGTGCGCGGCCGGTCCCAGGCCCTGCACCCCTCGCTGCTCGAGGCCATCGGCCTCGAGGGCACGCTGGACTGGTACCTTTCCACCGTCGAACGCCAGACCGGTGTCGCCGTCACCTACGAGCGCACCGGACCGGCCGCGGCCGTGGACGTGACCGTCGCGACGCACGTGTACCGCATCCTGCAGGAGGCGCTGACCAACGTCGCCCGGCACTCGACGGCGACGGAGGCCTGGGTACGGCTCGGCGTTGCGGCGGGCGTCCTCGAGCTCGAGGTCGAGGATCACGGCACGGGCCTGCCGGCCGCCACGACGGGGCGGGGGCTCGGACTGGTGACGATGCGCGAGCGGGCGGCGCTGGTCGGAGGCACGATCGAATTCTCCCGTCCGCGCCAGGGAGGCACGCTCGTGCGCGTGCGCGTGCCGCTCGATCGAGCGCAGAATGGAGAGCGCCGTGCCGGATAAGATCACCGTCCTTCTCGCCGACGACCACAGCCTCGTGCGCCGCGGCTTCCGTCGCATGCTCGACGACGACCCGACCATCACGGTCGTCGGCGAAGCGGGAGACGGCGAGGAGGTCGTCGCGCTCGCGCGCCAGCTCGCGCCCCGGGTGATCGTCATGGACTGCGCAATGCCGAAGGCGAGCGGCCTCGAGGCCATGCGCCGCATTCTGGCGGAGGCGCCCGACACCGCAATTCTGATGCTCAGCATGCATTCCGAGCCCACGCTCGTCCGGCAGGCGGTCGCCGCCGGCGCGCGCGGCTACATCCTGAAGAGCGCGATCGACCTCGATCTGGCGTCAGCCGTCAGGCGCGTCGCCGCCGGCGAGACGGTCGTCGATCCGGCGCTCGAGCGCGCCGCGGCCGCCGACGGCGGGCGGCCCCGTCTCACCGCCAGAGAGCTCGAAGTGCTGCAGCTGATTTGCGACGGATTGTCGAACCGGGAGATCGGGGTCAAGCTCGATCTGAGTGTCAATACCGTGTCGGTGCACCGCACCAACATCATGAACGCGCTCGACGTGCACAAGGCGGCCGAACTGGTGGTGTACGCGATGCGGCACGGCCTGGTGAAGCTGCCGTGAACCGGCGCGACTTCCTCCAGCAGACCGCACGGGCGGCGCTCGCGGGGGCACTGCCGCTCGACCCCTTCGGCGCGCAGGCCCCCGCGCCGCCGGGGTTTCGACTGGTCGACGTGACCGCCTCGGCCGGCCTGACCTTCCGGCACAACAGCGGCGCGTTCGGCGGCACGTTCCTGCCCGAGACGCTCGGCTCGGGCTGCGCGTTCCTGGACTACGACCGCGACGGCTGGCAGGACATCCTGCTGGTCAACGGCATGGACTGGCCCGGCCGCCGCCGTCAACGCTCGACGCTCCGCCTGTACCGGAACAACCGGAACGGCACGTTTACCGACGTGACAAAGGCGGCCGGCCTCGACGTCGAAATGTACGGGATGGGCGTCGCGGTCGGCGATTACGACAACGACGGATTTCCCGACGTGTTCATCACGTGCGTCGGACAGAACCGGCTGTTCCGCAATACGGGAAAGGGCACGTTCGTCGACGTGACACGGGCCAGCGGCATGGCCGGACGCGCGTCGTTCAGCACGTCCGCGCTCTGGTTCGATTACGACCACGACGGGTTTCTCGACCTGTTCGTCTGCAACTACGTGAAGTGGTCCGCCGAGCACGACGTCTTCTGCAGCCGCGACGGGAAGCAGAAATCGTACTGCACGCCCGAGGCGTACCATGGCGAGACGTGCTGGCTGTTCCGCAACCGCCGCAACGGCACGTTCGAGGATGTCACCGCCACGAGCGGCATCTTCGACCCCAGCTCGAAGTCCCTCGGCGTGGCGATGCTCGACGTTGATCAGGACGGGTGGCCGGATCTGTTCGTCGCGAACGACACGCAGCCCAACAAGCTCTATCGCAACCAGCGCAACGGCACGTTCACCGACGTCGCCGTCGAGACGGGCCTCGCCTTCAGCGCGGATGGCGCCGCGCGCGCGGGCATGGGAGCGGACGCCGGTGAGATCGACCAGTCGGGACGCCCCGCCGTGGCGGTGACCAATTTCGACAACGAAATGGTCGGTCTTTACCGGCCGCTCCAGCCCGGCGCCTACACTGACGTCGCCGTCCAGGCCGGCGTCGGCGCCCCGTCCCGCGACACGCTCGGGTTTGGCTGCGCCTTTCTCGATATCGATCTGGACGGCGCGCTCGATCTGATCGTGGCCAACGGGCACATCGACGAAACCGTGCGCCGGATCCGCGGACGCGTCGGCTACGCGCAGGCGCCGCACCTGTTTCTGAACAAGGGGGACGCCACGTTTCGCGACGTGGCCTCTGCGAGCCCGGATTTCGCGAAGCCGAAGGT
>JANOJK010000620.1:0-6608 GCA_031408165.1 Acidobacteriota bacterium
GCCCGCCGCCCCCGGTCGCCGCGGGCGCATCGCCGATCACGGTCGGCTGCTTCGTGGCGATGTCATAGCGATACCGCTTGCCGTCCCAGGCGTACTCGAACGAGGAGCTGTCCGGGTTCCATTGGGGGGTGATCGAGCCGAGCTTCACCGAGCCCGGGATCTCGCGCGACATCTTCTGGTACTGGTCGTAGCCGGGCATCGACTTGAGCCGGTCCTGGGCGCCGAGCGGCGTCCACAAGACCGCCGTCGCAACAGCCACGGTGGTGATCGCGCGCAGAGCAAAAACCTTCATTCGGTAGGGTCTCCTTGCTGAGAGAAATGGCTTGTAGTGTACCTGAACTGACGCCCCCGGTCCGCCCCCCTTCGACGCGGCTCGAGACAGGCCCCCGGACGTTCCGCACGGAGGAGCACGCTCGCCGGAGGTGAACGGAGGCAACAGAGAAGGCCGCGGACCGGCGGTTGGCGGCGGCCGCCTTATTCAGTTGTCCGGGGGGCCTCTCTTGGTCAGCTCGGCGCACTCTGCTTGTTTGCCGCGCTGCTCAGAAAATGACTCTGCGAGAGATCGATCTCTCGCAGAGCTCGCCGACAAGCAGAGGCGCTGAGCAGGCCGCGAGGAGCCGGGTCCGCGTGGGCCGCCTTCGGCGGCCCGGGTGGCGGGGCGTGAGATCCCGGGCGCAAGCAGCCAACCATCCGCCTGCGGCTGCTTGTGTCCGGGCCCCCACGTCCCGCCGCCGCGCGTAGCGCGGCACGCGAACCCGGCTGGTGGCGGCTGGTGTTTCAGGCCGCAGGACGGGGCAGACGCGAACGGCCGCACAGCTGACACGATCGAGTTCATCTCGGCGCTCTCTGCGTTTTTCATGGTCCGGGGTGACCGCAGGTCATGACGACTCCGCGAGAGAACGTTTCTGTGCGTCTCTGTGAACTCTGAGGCTCTGTGTTGCTCTTCCGTCTCCGCGGGCTCTGTCTCCGCGGGCTCTGTCTCCGCGGGCTCTGTCTCCGCGGGGTCGGTCTCCGCGGCTCGGCTAGGTCTGCCCGACATAGCTCCTGATCTCTTCCACGAACGCTTCCCCCAGCTGCTCGGCCTTGCGCGCGCCGATGCCCTTGACGGTCTGCAGATCCTCCACGCGGCGCGGCTTCAGGCGGGCCAGCTCGCGCAGGGTGGTGTCGTGGAAGATGACGTAGGGCGGGACGCCGCGCTCCCGCGCGATGCGGAGCCGGACGGCGCGCAGCCGTTCGAACAGATCGTGGTCGACGTCCTTCCAGGCCTCGGTGTGCGGCCGGGCGCGCTCGGTGCGGCGGTCCTTCGTCACGCGCCGCTGGCGCGCCAGGGCGAGGTCGGGCCGGGCCGCCGCGTCCTTCAGCAGCGCCACGCCGGCCGCGGTCAGCGCCAGCACGGGATACTGATCGTCGGTCTGCCGCAGCAGCCCTTCGGCGCTGATCTGCTCGATGTAGCCGCGGATCTCGGAAACGGGTGCGTCCTTCAGCAGGCCGAACGTGCTCAGTTGCTGGTGCCCGCGCCTGGTGATCTGGTCGCTCTCGCTGCCGTTCAGGATGTTCGCGACGTGCGCGGCGCCGAAGCGCTGCCCCACGCGCGCGACGCACGACAGGATCTTGCGCGCGATGATGACGCCGTCACCGACCGCCTCGAGCTCCCCGAGGCAATAATCGCAGGCGCCGCAGTCCGCCTTGTCGAACGCCTGTCCGAAATACGATACGAGGTGGCGATGGCGGCACCCGACACCGGAGGCGTAACGCTCCATGTCGCGCAGCAGCGATCGCCGCGCGTCGGTCAGCTCGCCGCTGCGCTCGAGCATGACGCGCCACTTGAGGAAGTCGGCGGCGGAATAGACGAGCACGCATTCCGCCTCGAGCCCGTCGCGCCCCGCTCGACCCGACTCCTGCTGGTAGTGCTCCAGCGACTGCGGCGCGCCGGCGTGAATCACGAAGCGCACGTTCGACCGGTCGATGCCCATCCCGAACGCAACGGTGGCGACCATCACGTCCGCGTCTTCGTTGATGAACGCATCCTGGTTGCGGTGCCGCTCGCCATCGTCGAGCCCCGCGTGGTACGGCAGCGCGCGGAGGCCGATGGAGGACAGCCATTCCGCCAGCGTGTCCACCTCCTTCCGCGACGTGCAGTAGATGATGCCCGCGTTCCCCCGGTGCCGGGCGAGAATCTCCTGCAGCTGCTTCTTCAGCGTCGCGCGCGGCAGCACGCGGTACAGAAGGTTCGGCCGATCGAACGAGCCCACGAGCTCGACGGCGTCGCGCAGCTCGAGCTGCGACGAGATGTCGCGCCGCACGCGCGCGGTGGCGGTCGCGGTGAAGGCGTGCAGGCTGACGCCGGGGTAGCGCGAGCGGAGCGCGCCGATCTGCCGGTACTCCGGCCGGAAGTCGTGCCCCCACTGGCTGATGCAGTGCGCCTCGTCGATCGCGATGTAAGACACCCGGCCGACCATCTGCAGGAAGTTCTCGCTGCCGTCCCCGGCCAGCCTCTCCGGCGACACGTAGAGGAGGGAGAACCGCCCCTCGCGCAACCCGGCGGCGACCGAGGCCTTGCGATCCGAGGCCAGCGAACTGTTGTAGCAGGCCGCCTCGACGCCGTTCTGCAGGAGCGTGTCGACCTGATCCTTCATCAGCGAAATGAGCGGCGAGATGACGAGGCCCAGCCCGCCGCGCACCAGCGCGGGCGCCTGGAAACACAGCGACTTGCCGCCACCCGTCGGCAGCACGACCACCGAGTCGCGGCCGTCGAGGATCGCCGCCATGGCTTCCCGCTGCAGCGGGCGGAAGGACGTGTAGCCCCAGTACTTGGAAAGCGTGTCTTCGAGGGTGATCACGGTTTGGCGGAGTTCGACGGAGATTCAGGGACGGAGATAGAGAGATTGTGGAGGGAACGGGACGACATTACAACGGAGAAATGCTGAATGCTGAACGTTGAATGCTGAATGTTGAATGTTGAATGGGAGTCACGGAGGCGAACGGGGCTGTCGCAGGGTCCGCCGGGCCGCGCTTTGTGCGTACTCGCCGTATGCCGTGGCGCGCAGAAACTGCAGCCATTCAGCATTCAGCATTCACCATTCAGCATTCCCCGTTCCCCGGCTCGCATTCGTATAATGTGCGCCATGCGTGCACAGCTGGCGGTCGTACTGCTCCTCACAACTCCGCTCCTCGCCCAACAGCCTGCCGCGCCTCCGGCCCCTCCACCGTTCCGGGTGGAGGAAACCACCATCGCGCAGATCCACGACGCGATGAAGGCGGGCCGGCTGACCTGCCGGGCGCTGGTGGACACCTACATCCGGCGCATCAGCGCCTACGACAGGAACGGGCCGTCGCTGAACGCCATCGTGCTCGTCAACCCCGACGCGCGCACCCGGGCCGAGGAGCTCGACCGGCAGTACGCGCAGTCCGGAGCGGTGGGGCCGCTGCACTGCATCCCGGCGATCGTCAAGGACAACTTCGAGACAATCGGCCTGCAGAGCGCCGCGGGCTCGCTGTCGCTGCGGGGATTCGTGTCGAACAAGGACGCGTTCCAGGTCCGGCGCATCAAGGAGGCCGGCGCGATCGTCCTCGCCAAATCCAACATGGCGGAGTTCGCCTTCAGCCCGTACGAAACGGTGAACTCCGTCCTTCCGGGCTACACCCGGAACCCGTACGCGCTGGATCGGGTGACCGCCGGATCGAGCGGCGGCACCGCGGCGGCGGTCGCGGCGAACTTCGGGGCGATCGGCCTCGGCAGCGACACGGGCAACTCGATCCGCGGACCGTCCTCCCACCAGGCGTTGACCGGCATCCGCTCGACGATGGGTCTCACCAGCCGCGCTGGCGTGGTTCCCCTGAGCGTCCTGGCCGATGTCGCCGGCCCGATGACGCGCACGCTGGCCGACGCGGTGGCGGTGCTGCAGGTGATTGTGGGGGAAGACCCCGACGATCCCGCCACCGCACCGTCCCGCGGCAGGCCGGTTCCTGACTACGCGCAGTCACTGCAGCGCGGCGGACTCGCGGGCGCGCGGATCGGCATCCTCCGCCAGGCCTACGAACGCGACTCGACGGATCCCGAGATCGTGGACGTCTTCCTGGCCGCGATCGAGGACCTCAAGCGCGCCGGCGCCATCATCGTCGATCCCACCCGTGTGGAGCTCGGCGAGGTCCGCCGCGCGCCGGGCGCTGGCCCGTGCGGCGGGTTCAAGTACGACATCAACCGCTACCTCGCCGCGCAGGGGGACCGCGTCCCGGTGCACACGCTCGAGGAGATCATCCGCTCCCGCCGCTTCCATCCGTCGATCGAGGCGCGCCTGCAATCCTCCCAGAGCGGCGCCGACAACGGGGCCGAGACGCCGGCGTGCAAAGCGGACGCGGAGTACCGCGATCAGTTCCGCGCGGCGGTCGCGAAGACGATGGATACGGACAGGCTGGACGCGTTCGTCTACCCGACGTGGAGCAACCCGCCGCGCCTCATCGGCGACCTCAACACGCCGCACGGCGACAACAGCCAGGTGTTCTCGCCGACGACCGGATGGCCGTCGATCAACGTGCCGATGGGATACACGCGCGGCACGCTGCCGGCGGGCGTCACGTTCTTCGGGCGCGCCTGGAGCGAGCCGACGCTGATCAAGCTGGCCTACGGCTACGAGCAGGCGACGCGGCACCGGCGCCCCCCGGCGTCGGCGCCGCCGCTTCGCTAGATGTCTTCTAAAGCCCGTGTCCTTGCGAATGAAGCACGTTGCGGTTTGAGGCGGAGCTTCTTCAGCGGGCGGTTGCGGCCGGCTGGGCCATCATCGCCTGGCGCTGCCGTGTCAGAGGGGGTACCTGCCCGAGAAGCCGCTGCACCAGCATCAGCTGCCCGCGGTGGTGCATCTCATGTTCCTTCGGGCCGAGCAGCATCTCGAACCGCGACTTGGCCCCTCCGGCCTGCGGCGGGAACGACACGGTGCTCTGCAGCGTGGCCTCGTCCATCCCCTCGACGAACGACGCGAACGTCTCGCCGTTCTTCGTCAGGGCCCCGACGATCTCGGCCTTGGTGCGAAGCGCCTGCTGCGCCACCTGCGCCTGCTGCATGCGAGCGCCGAAAAACGCAAAGTCGAGGTGGTCGATCCTGCTGGTGTGCACCTCGATCTGCCACATCGGGCTGACGGCGAGGTGCGCGAGCATCTCGCCGACGCTCATCACGTCCGGCGTGGCCTTGAAGCTGTACTTGTCTTCCGGGATCTCCTCCGCAATCGCGAGCGTGTTCTTCCGCACCGTGCGGAAACTGTCGGCGAGCTGCTTCGCTCCGTAATACGTCATCGGGCCTCCATCAGGCGTCACAGGAAAAGCCGAGTGTAGCACCCGGCTGCGCTATTGTAAGCATCGGCGTGCTGGAGAAAATCGCGGTCGTCTGCGGCCTCGCGAACGTCTACCTGACCGTCCGCCAGAACATCTGGTGCTGGCCGGTCGGCGTGGTGATGGTGTCGCTCTACATGTACATCTTCTTCGTCGAGAAGCTGTACTCCGACGCGGGGCTGCAGGTGTTCTTCCTCGTGATGCAGTTCTACGGCTGGCACCAGTGGACGCGGGGCCCGGTCGAACACGCCCGCTCCCTCTCGGCAGTCACGCGTTTGACGAGCCGTGAGTGGGTATGGACAATCGGCGGCGTCCTGGGCGGCACCGCGGCGCTCGGCACCGTGATGCACCGCTTCACCGACGCCTCGCTTCCCTACCCTGACGCCTTCACGACGCTGCTCAGTGTTTTCGCGCAGTTCCTGCTGACGCGCAAGGTGCTGGAGAACTGGATGCTGTGGATCGTCGCCGACGTCGTCTACATCGGCGTGTACACGACGAAAGAGCTCTACTGGACGGCGGGGCTGTACGCGGTGTTCCTCGTGCTCTGTATCAAGGGCTATCGGGAGTGGCAGCGGGATCAGCGGCCGAGGTGACGGACGAGGCGCCGGCGGGTTCGTTCGAACTGCTCCTGCAGCCCTTTCGCGTTGGCAAGCATCCGGTCCGGCGATTCCTTCGCCTGCCGAATCAGCTCGTCAATCTCCATCAGCCTGTCGCGGCGTCCTGCGGCCAGCAGTTGCCTCACGCGTTCGGCGCGCTTTTCGACCAGGAACGCGTGCATCTCTGTGCCCGGGCGTGCCACCGCCTGGCCGAGCGCTGTGAGGGCGAACGCCAGGTCGTCGGCTCTCAACTCGCGCTCACGGAGCGCCGCGTCTCGGCCGGCGGCCCTCCCTTCGGACGACAAATCATCGAAGATCACGAACGAGAGCCTGACGGGCGGCAGCGCCTCGCTGGACGTCACCGTGAGGCCGAGCGGGATCTCGCGAATCTCGCCAGGCGGGATACGAGCGGTGCCGCGCTGCGCTGAGTCCGGCTCCCCCATGCAGAAGTCGGCCGTCTGCCCCGACTGTGCGCGATCGGTGGCGGGGTCGAGTATCTCGAATCCGAATGCCTCGATCGAGACGTTGCGGAGATTCTCGATCGCCGCCACGACCATCGACGACGCGGCGCGTTCCTGCGTCAGGATGAGGGCCGACGTGACGGCGCCGGCGGCGGCAGCGTTGCCGGGTGGTTGCCGCGTGAGAGCGTCGAGTTCGCCCTGCGTGTCGGCGCGAAGGCGATCGAGGCCG
>JANOJK010000641.1:0-12002 GCA_031408165.1 Acidobacteriota bacterium
TCGCTAGACAGACCCATCGGACCATTTCCAGGCCGCGCGCGTGTTGCGGTCGTGAGCCGATACCGCGCGCGCGATATGCCGTTTCAACTCGTCGGGCGGGCACGGTTTGACCAGGAACAGGTCCGCGCCCGACGCCCGCGCCCGCTCGCGATCCGCACTGCGCGGAAAGCCGGAGACGATGATGCAGTTGGTCATCGCGCACGTCGAAAGTGCGCGGACGGCCCGCACGAATGCCGGCCCGTCGTAGGCGCTCCCCTCGAAAACCATGTCGGCGACAATCACCGCAGGCGGTTGCGCTTGCACCCGCGGCAGCGCCTCCTCCGGCGTGCGCACGACTTCCACGCGGGCCCCGACGCTGCGGAGGTACTCGGCATACATCTCACCTTCGTCGCGATAGCTGTCGACGATGAGGACAGGCGTCATCTCGGGGCCGAACCCCCCGCGGGGCTGTGCCGCCGGACGTTCCACCCGAGAGGCCAACGGCCGAACTGCCAATCGTCCCTTTCGACCTGACCGTCGCGGCTCACGCGGGCCAGGCGCGGACTGCGCCGGCGTTCGCGAAACGGAGGTCGTCGTCAGGAAGCGCTGGATCTGGCGCTGTCCAACTTCACCATCCCAGGGTAAACAGTTCCCATTCAGCCTGCCGGCAACCCCGGCGGAAGGGACGGGAAGCCCGTGGTGACGCCGATCGGAGAGCGGCGCCGGAGCCTGGATCGTCGAAACGGATGACATGTCCACAGTAATTTCCCTCCGATGCTTCTAAAGGGGATACCAGCCCAGCGTTAGATATAGGGGCTTGAAAAGATGAGCTGGGTCTGGAGAGAGCAAGAGCGGTAAGATTCGCGGCGTGTGGTACCTCGTTCGACGGCTCGGTCATACGGTGCTGTTGGTGCTCGGCGTCACGGTGCTGTCATTTCTCTTTGCCGAGGCGGCCCCGGGCAGCGTTCTTGATGAGCTTCGGCTGGATCCACGGGTTTCTGCCTCCACGCTTACGACATTGCGCGATCGCTACGGTCTCGACCGGTCGCTGCCCGAGAAATATGTCTACTGGGTGCGCTCGGTGGCTCGCGGTGAACTCGGGTTTTCAGTGGCGTACGATGGTCCTGTCGGACCGCTCCTGTGGCCACGGGTGCGCAACACCCTGCTGCTCACCGTTCCGGCGACCCTGCTGGCCTGGATGATCGCGGTCCCTGCCGGTGTCTGGGCCGCAAGCCGGCGGGGAGGATGGGGCGATCGCGTGGCGGCCACTCTGACGACCGCGCTGCTCAGTGTCCCCGAGTTGCTGGTCTTCTTATGTCTGCTGCTCCTGGCCGTACGCACGGGCTGGGCGCCGACCGGAGGCATCGTTTCGCTCGGCTTCGGAGAGCTTGGCGCCTGGGACAAACTGCGGGACATTGCCTGGCATTTCTTTCTGCCCGTGACGGCATTGGTCCTCGTCACCTTGCCGGTACTCGTCCGCCACGTGCGTGCCAGCCTGATTGACGTTCTGAGCGCGCCGTTTATTCAAGCCGCGCGGGCGGCGGGCATCCCAGAACACCGCATCCTGTTCCGGTCCGCGCTGCGGGCCGCGGCGAACCCCCTGATCTCGCTGCTCGGTCTCTCGATTGCGGGGCTGCTCAGTGCGTCGCTGGTCGTGGAAACGATCATGAGCTGGCCGGGATTGGGACCGTTGCTCCTCGAGGCGGTTGCCGCCCGCGATCTGCATCTCGTCATCGCCGCGGTGGTGTGTTCCACGCTGTTGCTGACGGGCGGCAGCCTGGTGGCTGACGGCCTGCTCTATCTTGCCGACCCGCGCATCCGGGCGGACCGGCCATGACCGGGCGAGGTGTGCTGGCGTTGCTGGCCATCATTTATGCGTCGGTGCTCGCGGCGGGGTTTCTGACGCCGTACGATCCGCTCGAACAGAATCGCGACCACGCGTTCGCCCCGCCAACGCGCCTCCGCTTCGTCGATGCCGGAGGGCGCCTGCGTCTGCGTCCCTTCATATACGGCTCCATCCAGGACCCCGACCCGCTCGACGGATACCATGAGGATTTGAGCCGGCCGTACGCCGTTCGCTTTTTCGTCCGAGGGCACCGGTACCGCATTGCCGGAGTGTTCGCGTCCGACCGGCACCTGTTTGGAACTGAAGGTTCGGCCCGGTTGTTCCTGCTCGGCACGGACGCCTATGGACGCGATGTGTTCTCGCGTCTCCTCTACGGCGGACAGATTTCGCTGCTGGCCGGGCTGCTCGGCGCCGGTCTGTCGCTGACGGCGGGCGTCCTGCTCGGCACGCTCGCCGGCTTTTACGGATCGTGGGTGGATGAAGTCGTCATGCGCCTCGCGGAGCTCTTTCTCGCGTTGCCCTGGTTGTACCTCCTGCTGGCCGTGCGCATGATGTTGCCCCTGCACATGGATCCCGGAGAGACCGTGCTGCTGCTGGTCGGCGTCATCGCGCTCGTCGGCTGGGCACGTCCGGCACGGCTGGTGCGCGGCCTCGTGCTGCACGCCAAAGTACGCGAGTATGTCCTGGCCGCGCGCAGTATCGGCGCATCGGACCTGCAGCTGCTGTGGCGCCACGTGCTGCCGCAGCTCAGGGGTGTGACGCTCACGCAGGCGGCGCTGCTGGTGCCGCAATACACCCTCGCGGAGGTGACGTTGTCGTTCTTCGGCCTCGGCGTCGGGGAACCGGTACCGAGCTGGGGAAACATGCTGGCCAGCCTGCAGCACTATCACGTGCTGGCGTCATACTGGTGGATGTTTCTGCCGGCGCTGGCGCTGGTCCCGGTGTTCCTGCTCTACTACGTTCTGGCGGACCGGCTGCACCAGCAGACCGCTTACTCATTGTGATGAAACCTCCCGGCGGATCACCGTTCGCGGTCGCGCTGCTCGCGGCACTGCTCTGCGCGCCCGCGGCGTCGTCCCGGCAGTCGTCTCCGGACGTGATGGTGTCCGGGGCCGAGGTCGGCCGCTCCGGCGGCCAGCTGGTGATTGCGTTACGCGCCGAACCGCGGACGCTCAATCCGGTGACGGCGCTCGACAGCCCGTCGCGGGAGGTCATCCGTCGCACGATCGGCGACCTGATTCACATCAATCGCGACACCCAGCAGACCGAGCCGGCCCTGGCCAAGTCGTGGACGGTGTCGGCAGACGGGCGGCAGTACACGCTCACACTCCGGCGCGGCATCCGGTTCTCCGACGGCGCTCCCTTCGATGCCGACGATGTGGTGTTTTCGTTTCAGGTGTACCTGGACGAAAAAGTAGGGTCGACGAACCGGGATTTTCTCATCGTCGAAGGACAGCCGATCGCGGTGCGGAAAGTCGATCAGCACACCGTCACCTTCACGCTGGCGCGGCCATACGCCGCCGCGGAGCGGCTCTTCGACAGCATCGCCATGCTGCCGCGCCACCAGCTCGCGGAGGCGTACAAGGAAGGCCGGCTGCCCGAGATGTGGGGCTTGCGGACCCCTCCGGCGGCGATGGCCGGGCTCGGACCCTTTCGATACGGGGAGCATGTGCCCGGTCAGCGGATCGTCCTCGAACGCAACCCGTTCTACTGGAAAGCGGACAAGTCGGGCAACCGGCTGCCCTACCTCGACCGCCTCGTGTTCCTGTTCGTCCCAAGCGAGGACGCGCAGGTGGTGCGATTCCAGGCCGGAGACGCCGACATCGTCACCCGCATCGGGGCGCCGAACTTCGACGTGCTGTCGAGGGGACAGCGCACGTCGAATTACGAGCTGTTCGACGTCGGCGCGAGCCTGAATTACACGTTCCTCTTTTTCAACCAGAGCAGCGTGGAATCGCGGGGCCTGGCCGAGGTGTCCCGACGGCAGACGTGGTTTCGCCGGTTGCCGTTCCGGCAGGCGGTGTCGCTCGCCATCGACCGCGACGCGCTCGTCCGGCTCGTGTACCGGGGACGGGCGACGCCGCTGTGGGGGCATCTTCCACCGGGCAACAAGCTGTGGGTCAACCGGTCGCTGCCGCGATCGAGGCGCTCCGTCGAGGAGGCGCGGCGGCTGCTGGGGAGTGCCGGTTTCACCTGGTCGGCGGACGGGACGCTGGTCGATGAGAAGGCCCAGCCGGTCGAATTCACGATCGCCACCAACACGGGCAACGCGGAACGGATGCAGGTCGCGACGATCATTCAGGACGATCTCAAGCAGCTCGGGATGCGCGTGCGTGTCGTCACGCTGGAGCTGCGAGCGTTGCTCGATCGCGTCATGACGACCTATGACTACGACGCCTGCGTGCTTGGACTCGGCGGCGGCGACGTGGATCCGAACTCGGAGCTGAATCTGTGGCTGTCCGACGGCAGCCAGCATCTCTGGAGCATGGGACAGACGCAGCCCGCCACGCCGTGGGAGCGGGAAATCGATACGTTGATGCGGCAGCAGCTCACCGAGCTCGATCGTGTCGCCCGGAAGCGCCTGTTCGATCGCGTGCAGGCGCTGGTGCTCGAGCAGCTGCCGATCCTTCCGCTGGTCAGCCCGAACATTCTCGTCGGCGCGAAGAAAGGGCTCGGTAATTTCCGCCCGACGATTCTCGATCACCACGCGCTGTGGAACGTCGAGGAGCTGTTCTGGCGCGAGAGGCGGTCCGGTGGCGCGCAGTGAACCGGGCACGACCTGGACCGACAGCCGCCTCGTTCGTGCGTGCCTCGACGGCGACGACCGTGCATGGGCTGCGCTGATTGCCAAATACAAAAACCTGATCTACTCGATTCCGCTGAAATACGGGGCGAGCCCGGAAGACGCGGCGGACATCTTTCAGGCGGTCTGCCTCGAGCTGTTCGGCGAGCTCCCGCGCCTGCGCAAGACGGAGGCGCTGCCGGGCTGGCTGATCACGGTCACCGCCCATCTGTCCTTCCACTGGAAGCGGAAGCATCGTCGCCGCGCCGAGCACGAGTTGTCGGATGTGGAAGAGGAACGGCTCGAAGCCCGGGGCGCCGCGCCGCCCGACCTGGTTGAGGAAGTCGAGCGCGAACAGCTGATTCGCGGCGCCGTGGCGCAGCTGCCGCCCCGCTGCCAGGAGATCATCCGGCTGCTGTTTTACGAGCACCCGCCGCTGGCGTATCGCGATCTGGCCGAGCGCCTCGGGCTCGCCAGGGGATCGATCGGGTTCATCCGCGGCCGCTGCCTGCAGCGCCTGCAGCGCGCGCTCGAGCGGAGAGGGATCTGATGTCCCGCCCCTCCCGCGAACGGCAGCGGCCCGACGACCTGATCGAACGGCTGGTGACCGCCCGCGACAAGCGGGCGCGCGTGAGCCTTCTGCGCCGGCACGACCAGCTGCGGACCGCCGCGGTCGTCGACCGGTTGTACAACCGCGTCGTGCAGCTCGCGCGGATCGATTTGAAGCGGGCGGACGGTCTGGTGCAGGCGTCGACCTGGATCGCCGAGTCGCTGGACGACGACGGCTGCTGCCGCGCCCAGAGCCTGCGCGCGGCGGGCCACGTCCAGATGGTGCGCGGCAGGTACCGGGAAGCGCTCGACTACTACGCCCGGGCGCTGGGGCTCTTTCGACGGCTGGACCGGGACGTCGACGTGGCGCGCACGCTGAACGGCGCGCTTCTGAGCTTCATCTCGCTCGGCCGCTACGACGAAGCGCTGGCGGCGGCGCAGGAGGCGCGAGGCATCTTCGAGCGGCACGGCAACGTGCTGGGGCTGGCGCGCCTCGACAGCAATGTCGGGAACATCCGCTACCGGCAGGACCGCTTCGACGAAGCGATCGCCCTGTATCGCCGCGCCTACGAGCGGCTCGCCGAGGTGGGCGAGCCGCAGGACATCGCGGCGGCGCTGGGCAACATGGCGATGACCTACACGAGCCTCAACGATTTTCAGAAGGGGCAGGCCAGTTACGAGCAGGCGCGCGCGGTGTGCGACGCCAACGGCCTGCCGCTGTTCGCCCTGCGCGCCGACTACAACGTCGCCTATCTCTATTACCTGCGCGGTGAGTATACGCGGGCGCTCGAGCTGTACCGCACCGTCCGGGAGCATTGCGAGCGGCTCGGGGACGGTTATCGCAGCGCCCTCTGCGACCTGGACCGCTCGGAGATGTACCTCGAACTGAACCTCAGCGACGAAGCCGGCGAGCTGGCGGCGCGCGCGCTGACGCGATTCACCCGCCTCGGCATGGCGTACGAGGCTGCGAAGTCTGTCACCAACCTCGCGCTTGCGACGAGCCGTCAGGGAGACGTGCACCGCGCGCTGCGGCTGTTCGACGAAGGACGGCGCCTCTTCGCGCGAGAGGGGAATCAGGTATGGCTGGCGCTGGTGAACTACTACCAGGCGCTGGTGCTCTCCCGGGCGGGGCAGTACGCGCCCGCCCGGGCGTTCTGCGACGCGGCGCTCGAACTGTTCGCGCGCGAGGCCGTGCCCGTCCAGGCCGCGCTCTGCGAACTCCTGCTGGCGCGGCTCGAGCTCCAGGCCGGCGATCTGGACGCGGCCGAGCGCGCCTGCGCCGCCGCGTTCGCGACGCTCGGCGGCACCGAAGCGCCGTTTCTCTCCTATCAGGCCCATTTCGTGCTCGGTCTCGTGCGCGAGGCGCGGGGTGAGCGCGACGCCGCGTATGCCGCGTTCCGGAAGGCGCACGACGGGCTCGAGCAGCTGCGCAGTCACCTCCGCGCCGACGATCTGAAAGTGGCGTTCCTCGAAGACAAGATGGCGGTGTACGAGCGCCTCGTGACGACCTGCCTCGAGCGGGGCGGTGACCGCCGGCATCAGGAGGAAGCGTTCGGCTACATCGAGAACGCCAAATCACGCAGTTTGGCGGACCTCATCGCCTTTCGCGCGGCGACCCTGGCGCCCCGGTTCGCCGGCCCCGCCACTGAGGAGGTGCGGCAACTGCGTCAGCAGCTGAACTGGCACTACCGCCGGCTCGAACTGGAACGACTCGACCCGGTGAGCGGCTCCGACCGCCGGATGGAACGACTGCACCACAGCGCGCGGACACTGGAAAAGCAGCTCGCCGGCTCGCTCGAAGAGGCAGGACGAACCGACCAGGAATTCTCCGCGCTGCAGAGCGGGTCGGCGTCCGGCATCGAGGAGATCCGTGCCATCCTGCCGCCCGAATCCATCCTCCTCGAGTACTACCAGGCGCGCGGACGATACTACGTCTGCCTCCTGACCCGGGACAATCTCGAGGTGTGGCCCCTCGCCCCGTCGGCGGAGGTCCGCAGAGTCCTGCGGTTGCTGCAGTTTCAACTCTCCAAGCTCCGCCTCGGACCGGCCTACGTCAGCGCGTTTGCCCCGCAGCTGCGTCTCGCGACCGAGACCCACCTTCGTGAACTGTATGCGCTGCTCATTGCGCCTGTCCGCGAACGGCTGCGCGCGGCGCACCTGATTGTCGTGCCGCACGACGCGCTGCACAGCGTGCCTTTTCACGCCCTCTACGACGGCCGCCGGTTCCTGATTGACGACTTCATCGTGTCGCAGGCCCCAAGCGCCAGCGTGTACCGGCTTTGCCGGACGAAGGCCGCGAGCGCCGCCGGCGGCGCGTTGATCATGGGTGTGCCGGATGCGCTCACGCCGTTCATCGCCGACGAAGTCGAGGCCGTCGCGCGCGTGCTGCCGGATGCCCGGGTGTTTCTCGGCATGGAAGCCACCGTGGATCAATTGCGCGAGCACAGCTCCGGCAGCCGCTTCGTGCACATCGCGACCCACGGATTGTTTCGTCAGGACAATCCCATGTTTTCGTCGATACAGCTTGGGGACGGTCCCCTGGGTGTGTACGATCTGTACCAGTTGCACCTGTCCGCCGAGCTCGTCACGCTCAGCGGATGCAGCACCGGACGCAGCGCGGTGGTGGGGGGCGACGAGCTGCTCGGACTCGTCCGCGGCCTGATGTACGCGGGCGCCCGGGCCGTGCTGCTCACACTCTGGGACGCCGACGATCGGAGCGCGGCCGATTTCATGAAGGCCTTCTACGGCCACCTGCAGAGGGGTTCGAGCAAGGGGCGCGCAGCGCAGCAGGCCATGCAGGAGCTCCGGACTCGATACCCTCATCCATTTTATTGGGCGCCGTTTACATTAATTGGCGATGCTTGAGCTGATGACACAATTGTGATCGCTTCTGCCTATATCTTCCCAGCTGATGGGCTACCCTTCTGTTTCATGGGGCAGTACCACACCGTCGTGGAGAGTCGATGAAGCTCACGA
Source organism: Acidobacteriota bacterium (assembly GCA_031408165.1). Lineage (GTDB taxonomy): Bacteria > Acidobacteriota > Vicinamibacteria > Vicinamibacterales > 2-12-FULL-66-21 > JAICSD01. The sequence continues at coordinate 8,133 of JANOJK010000641.1, forward strand.
AGCACCTCGATGTTTCGGAGTGGGTCGACTACGTGCGTGGCGTGGGCGAGCAGGCGGGGTCGGCGAGGGAGGCTCATCTGTCCGGCTGCCGGCGCTGCCAGGCGACCGTCAGGGAGTTGCGGAGCGTGGTGAACGCGGCGGGCCTCGAGGCCCAGTATGAGCCGCCCGCCAACGTCCTTCGCCTCGCGCAGGCGATCTTTCCCCCGCATCGGCCGGAGATGGGCGTTCTCGCGACGCTGATTTACGACAGCTTCCGTGAGCCGCTGCCAGCCGGCATGCGAGCCCAGGGCCGTTTGGCGCGTCATGCGCTGTACGAGGCCGGAGACTTCTTCGTCGATCTGCAACTGGAACACGAGGCCTCGTCGGGGACGGTCACGCTCGTCGGACAGGTGTCCGACAGCAAGAACCCTCGAAAGAATACGACCAGTCTGCCGCTGCTGTTGATGGCCCGAAAGGGGCTCGTGACCAGCGCGATATGCAATCGCCTCGGTGAATTCGAGATGCAGTTCAAGCCGGCCCGCGACCTCCGGTTGCGTGTGCCGCTTCGGGAGTCGGGCGAGCGCCTGGACTTGCCAATGGATGAGCTTTGGCCGGTCCGGCCGGGCCGCCCACGACGCAGGTCAGGGACCCCCCGGCGGCGCCCACTTGCATCCAGCCGCACTCAGCAGTAATCTACTGAAAATAGTTTTAGACAACTTGCGTCCCGATTGTTAGGCTATGGCCTTCACGCCAGAGCAGTCGGGATCTCGAGATCTTCAGAGGATGTGCCATCTCAGGCAGTCGCCCTCTGTGCGGTCTACGTGTCTGACGGGAGAATGGGTGTGTCGAACAGAATTCGTCGGACACCGAAGCGTCGCACAGGATGGTCCTGGCGGCTCCTGTTGCTGGTCGCGTTGTCCGTCGCCGCGGGAGGACGAGGGACCGCGCAGGACCCGCAGGACCGGGATGAATTCCTGCTGGACGCGCCCGCCGATCGCGCCCACGCGATTGCCACCCGCCATGGCCTGACCATTCTGCGCGGTCCCGACAACGACAGGCATGGCCTGTTTCTCGTCAGAGGACGTACCGGCGAGTCGCACGAGCAGCTGGTGAGCCGGGTCGCGGGCGATCCCGAGGTCCATCATTTCGAGAGCAATACCCTCGCGCTCGCATCTGAAGTGCCGAGCGGCATCAGCCTGAACCAGTCGCCGCTCGAGATCCTCGATTCGACCTCGGACCGCAGTCTCGTCGAGTTCTTCGGGGAGCAGGCGTGGTCGCGATACGCCAATCAGCCGGCCACCCGCGCGATTCGTCTCGAGGCCGCTCACGCGACCGTGACCGGCGCCGGCATAGTCGCCATCATCGACACGGGAGTCGACGCGACCCACCCGATGCTCGCCGGCGCGCTCGTGCCCGGCTACGACTTCGTGAACGACATCGCAGGCCAGGCCTCCGAATGGAATGATCTCGATTCGTCGACCACGGCGATTCTGAATCAATCGCCTCTCGAGATTCTGGATTCGGCGTCCTCGCCCGTGCCGGTGAATCAATCCACCGTCGTCATTCTGAATCCGAACACCGCTGAGGCGCTGAATACTGCAACGCTCCCGGCGGCGTTCGGCCATGGCACGATGGTCGCGGGCCTCGTCCACCTCGTCGCGCCGACAGCGAAGATCATGCCGCTCAAGGCGTTCAGGGCCGATGGCTCCGCGCGCGTGTTCGATATCGTCCGCGCGATCCGTTACGCCGCCGACAATGGGGCGCGCGTCATCAACATGAGCTTCAGCACGGTAGCGTTGTCGCCGGAGGTGACGCACGCGATCAACTACGCCACCGACCTCGGCGTCATTTGCGTGTCGTCTGCGGGCAATGCGGGCAAGGAAATGCTCGTCTACCCTGCGGCCCTCCGCAATGTGCTGGGGGTCGGGTCCACCAACAGCGCCGATCCGCCGGCGCGAAGCGCGTTCAGCAACTACGGTGAGTCTCTTGTGGGGCTGGGCGCACCTGGTGCCGGGGTGATTACGACCTACCCTGGCGGCAAATACGCCGGCGCATGGGGAACGTCGTTCAGCACGGCGCTGGTGTCGGGCGCGGCCGCGCTGTTGCTGCAGAAGGATCCGACGTTGGATCAGCAGACCGCCTCCGACTTTCTCGGCAGGGCCGACAGGATGCGGTACGCTGGAATGGGCAGAGGGCGGTTGAATCTGTTCAATGCCGTCCGTCATCTGGCCGATGAAGTTGCCCCGATGGTCGCGATCGTGACGCCCTCAGGTGGTTCGACGGTCCAGGGCACCGTCACAATCGCGACGTCCGCCGCCGACAACGTCAGTGTCGCCGGTGTCAAGTTGCTCGTGAACAACCTGGCGCTCGGGGTGGAAGATACCGCGGCGCCGTATCAATTCAACTGGAACACGACGGCCGTCGCGAACGGCAACTACGGATTGACGGCGGTCGCGCGCGACGCGGAAGGGAACCGGGTGTCATCGTCGCTCACGGTAGCGGTCGCGAACGACAGCGGCGCGCCGACCGTGAGCCTGACCAGTCCCGCTGCCGGCACGACGGTGAGCGGTGCCGTGACGCTCGCCGCGGACGCGACCGGCGTTGCCGGACTGGCAAGCGTGAGGTTCTTCGTCGACGGCGTCGCGCTCGACGCCGCGGATGTCACCGCGCCCTATGAATTGACATGGGTGACGACGACTGCGGCGAACGGGACGCACAGCGTGACGGCGGTCGCGCGGGACGCCTCCGGCAACGAGGCCACGTCCGCCGCGGTCACGGTGGCGGTCTCGAATGACAGCGCGCCGACCGTGAGCCTGACCGGGCCCGGGGCGGGCACGACGGTGAGCGGCACAGTGACCCTCGTCGCGACCGCCACTGACGATATCGCGGTGACGAGCGTCGAGTTCTTCGTCGACGGCGTCCCGCTCGGCGTGCACGACACTGCCGCGCCGTACGAAGGATCCTGGAATACGACGGCCCTGGCAAACGGCAGCCATGAGCTCACGGCGGTGGCGCGCGATGCCGCCGGGCACGACGCCACGTCCGCCGCGGTCACGGTGACGGTCTCGAATGACAGCGGCGCGCCGACCGTGAGTCTGACCGGGCCGGGCGCGGGCACGACGGTGAGCGGCACAGTGACCCTCGTCGCGACCGCCACTGACGATATCGCGGTGACGAGTGTGCAGTTCTTCGTCGACGGCATCGCGCTCGGCGTGCACGACACGGCCGCGCCGTACGAAGGATCCTGGAATACGACTGCCCTGGCAAACGGCAGCCCTGAGCTCACGGCGGTGGCGCGGGATGCCGCCGGCCACACCGCCACGACGGCCGCGGTGACGGTGACGGTGGCGAATGACAGCGGCGCGCCGACCGTCAGCCTGACCAGGCCCGGCACGGGCACGGCGGTGAGCGGCACGGTGACGCTCGCCGCGACCGCGACCGACGATATCGGCGTGACCAGTGTTCAGTTCTTCGTCGACGGCGTCCCGCTCGGCGCCGCCGATGTCGACGCCCCCTATGAGCTGCTCTGGCCGACGGCGGCGGCGGCGGCGAACGGCAGCCATGTGCTCACGGCGGTGGCGCGCGATGCCGCCGGCCACGACGCCACGGCCGCGGCGGTCACAGTGTCGGTGTAGATTTACAGCGGCGCGCCGACTGTGAGCCTGACCTGGCCCGGCGCGGGCACTACGGTTAGCGGCAAGGTAACCCTCGCGGCTACAGCGACCGCAGACATCGCGGTGACCAGTGTCCAGTTCTTCGTCGACGGCGTCCCGCTCGGCGCCGCCGATGTCGACGCTCACTGAGGCCGGGCCTGGACGGACACCGGGGCGGCTTAGGTGTAGAACTCCGTGGACGCCGTCTCGAGCGATGCCGCCGGCCCGGGGGGGCCGG
>JANOJK010000658.1:0-1625 GCA_031408165.1 Acidobacteriota bacterium
AATGGTCTTCGCGGGCAGGTTCACGACAAACAGCGCCTGCGCCCCGACGACGGCGTCGAGCGAGGCGCGCTCCGTCCGGATGCCGGCGACAATCGACCGGGTGCGATCGCCGAAGTCCACCGTCAGCGCCGCGAGCCGATCGGTGCCCGGCACAGGGACCGCGGCGCGAATGGTGCCGGCGCGCACGTCGAGCTTCTCCAGGGTTGACGCATCGATCTCGGGCTTGCCGGGCGCCGGGGTGAACCGCTGGACGCCGGCGCCCGCACCATCGCGCTCCGCGAGCAACCGCTCGATCTGTCCCAGGTGGTTCAGGTCGTGGCCGGCATAGAGGGCGATCAGGTGACGGACGCTTTCCTTTCCACGTTCGGCGTGCATCCCGAACCTGTCGAGCTCCGCGTCGCCGAGACCTCGCAACAGGCGGAGCAGGGCGGTACGGAGGGTCGCGAACAACCCCAGCGAGCCGTGCGCGTCGCTCGAATCGTAGCGCAACGTCCGCGCCCACTCGTTCTGGTCGAACGCCTGGAGCGGCGTGCCGGGCGCGGCAAGGATCATCCGGATGCGGAACGCGGCCACGATCTCGGCATCGGCGAGGTGTGTCACGATCGCCGCGATCGACCACCGGCCGGCTGCCGGTGTCCACGCCAGGTCGGCCTCGGACCGCCCGGCGATGAGCGTCCCGATACGCGGCGCCGTGGAGGCGAGCATCGCGAGAGCGTCCGTCCCGGCCGACAGCGACAGCAGGCGCGCGGAGTACTCCTGGAACGTCTCGCTCATGCGGCATCTCCCTGCAGCAGGCTGAAGTATTTTTTCCATGGACCGACCTGCCGGCCGAACGATCGCGTCAGCACGCGCGAGATCTGCGCGACGTGCGCCATGTCGTGCGTCGCCCAGCAGGCCAGCAACTGCTCGAGCGTCACCGGCCCGAACTCCGGGTGCTCGCCCAGCAGACGGAGGTGCGGCGGCGAGAGCTGCAGCGTCACGAGCTTCTCCAGGTTGGCGCGCCGGAGCTGCCCGAACTCCCCGACGAGCATCTCCGCCGTCCATCCGCGGTAGCGGATCAGGCCCCCCTCGCGATCGAACGGCATGAACCGCCCGCCGCCCGACAGGATGCGCTCGATGCGCGGCATCCAGTCGGTGATCTCGCCGTCCGCAAGGTGGCACAGGACTTCTACGATAGTCCATGCGCCGTCTGCCTCGCGCCAGGTGAGGGCGTCGGGCGGCGCGGCGGCGACCAGGCCTTCGACGATCCGCGGCGCCTGCGCGAGCGATCGGCGCACCGACTCGATGAGGTTCATCACGACTCCGTCTTCAGGGCTTCGATGGGATCGATGCGGCGGATCGGGAGGGCCGCCACTATCGCCGCGCCCAGGCCGGCGACGAGCAGCGTCCCGGCGACCAGGGAGAACGGCCCGGCGGCCAGCGGCTCGACCTCGAAGAGCACGCTGCGCAGCGCGGGGGACGCGGCGGCGGCGCCCGCGGCGCCGATGACCAGCCCGGCGAGAATGGGACGCGCCGCATCCCGGACCACGGCCCGCACGTTCTGATCGGGTCGCGCCCCCAGCGCCGCGCGAATCGCGATCTCGCGCCGCCGCAGCGCCACGCTGAACGACGTGACGGCGTACACG
>JANOJK010000695.1:0-1826 GCA_031408165.1 Acidobacteriota bacterium
GGGGTTTCCTGACATCGGCGGCCCGTCGGTACGCAGCACCGGTCTCATATACGGCAGCCTCGTCGCGACGGCCGGGACCGGGCTCTACAAGGCCGGAATCAAGAAGCACTTTCTCGAGACCTACCTCCACGTCGCCGCCAACGTGCTGTTCATCGCGGTTCTATCAGCGTTGGTCGATCGCGACGCGAACGGGTTGTATTTGGTGGCCCTGCTCGGCCTGGCCGGTATCGCGATCGTCCTCGGCGTGCGGTTCGAGCGCTTCGCCTTCGTCGTGTACGGCGTTGTCTATCTCTACATCGGGATCAGCATCCGCCTGCTGCAGGAGATCGACTCGTTCACCGCCGGCCTGGCCTACGTCGCGATCTCCAGCACGGTGGTGATCGTGACGCTGGTCGCCATAGCGCGGCGGTTCGGACGGGAAGCATGAGGCTGTACTCCCAGGACGAAGAAGAGAGGATTCGCGGTCAGGCTCTGGTCCGGGAATGGACGCGTTCCAAACTGATCGATCCGTCGCAGGGCGCGCGGCTCGAAGCGGACCTTCGTGTCGACGTCAAGCGCACGAATGTCTTTCTGCGCGCGGGCCTCGCGCTGTTCACAGCACTCATTGTCGGCGCCTCGGTCCTGTTCGTCGTCGTGGGGCTGAATGTGAATCGCGAGATGCCCTTTGCGACGGTCAGCGGCGTGGCGGCCCTGGTGTGCATCGGGCTCGCGGAAGGCCTGGTTGCCCGGTTTCGCTTCTATCGGTTCGGAGTGGAAGAAACGCTGGCGGTTGCGTCGGTCCTGCTGGTGTCAGTCAGCGGCGCGGCGCTGACCTCCGCGTTTCACATTGTCCAGCCAGGAAACGTGGCGCTGGCCATGGGCCTGCTCATTGGAGCCGCCGGCGGTCTTGCAATCTATTGTCGGTTTGGACTCGTGTACGCGGCGGCCGGCGCTATGGCCTGCGCGGCGATGATCCCGTTTCAGCTGCACTTTTCGTCAACGGTCCGGCATGTTCTGGCGGCGGCGATCCTTGCGTCGGCGTTCCTCGTCGTGCGTGCGAAACGCCTCAAGTATCAGGACGATTATCCCGGCGACGACTACGGCCTTCTGCAGGCGGCGGCATGGGCCGGGCTCTACATCACGCTGAATCTCCAGCTGACGGGGACGTCAATCGACAGGTGGTTCTATGGGTCCACGTACGCGGTGGCAGCGTCGCGAATCGACGGGTTCTTTTACTGGGCAACCTACGTGACGACATGGATCCTGCCGGTCGTGGGCCTGCGCCTGGCCATTCGCGAGAAGGATCGTCCGCTGATCGACGTCAGCCTCGCCATGGCCCTGGTGACACTCCTCACGAACAGGGCGTATCTGAGCCGGCCTCAGCACACATGGGACCCGATCCTGCTCGGCGTCTTCCTGATGGCCGTGGCGCTCGCGACGCGCCGGTGGTTGTCGCAGGGCCCGGACGGCCAACGGGGCGGGTTCACGCCGGCGCGCGTGATCAGCAAGGACAGCGCGGTTGTCACGCTGCTCAGCGCGGCGTCGGTGAAGTTTCAGCCCAGCGTCCCTTCCCCAGGGCCCGAACCCGTCAAATCGGACTTCGACGGGGGCCGCTCCGGCGGCGGCGGCGCGAGCGGCACGTACTAGGGCCGAGTTTTCTCGGATCGGAGCGCGACCACCGGGTCGTCGCGGGTCGCCCGAAGGCCCGGCAGGGCGGCCGCGAGCGCGGCGACCAACGTCAACCGGTCGGAACCGCCTGAGACCGGCGCGGTGAGCAACAACCGCCGGTGTCACTCGGATCGGAGCGCGATCACCGGGTCCACGCGGGTCGCCCGCAGGCCTGGGAC
>JANOJK010000700.1:0-4024 GCA_031408165.1 Acidobacteriota bacterium
GCTCGAGGAACTGCGACATCTTGTAGTCGACCTTCGGCAGATCGACGCGCGCGGTCTCGGGCAGGTCGAGAAAGAACGCGTAGTTCTCCCGCTCGGCGTCGCGGAGCGGCGCGTGCGGGTGCATGTCGATCGCCTTGTGCCTGGGGTTGGTCCGATCCTTCGCCGGGCAGACGTTCACGCACAGGTTGCAGCCCGTGCAGTCCTCCGGCGCCACCTGAATCGTGTACGCCCGCGCTTTGAACTCGAGTCCCTTATAGGGCACGGACTTGAACGTCGGCGGCGCGCCGGCGAGGGGGCCATCGTCGTAGACCTTGGCCCGGATGGCCGCATGCGGACACACCAGCACACATTGGTTGCACTGGATGCAGAGCGCCTGGTCCCACACCGGGATCTCGAGCGCAAGGTTGCGCTTCTCCCACTTCGCGGTGCCGACCGGCCACGTGCCGTCCACCGGAAACGCGCTCACCGGCAGCCGATCGCCCTTGCCGGCCAGGAGCACGGCCGTGACCCGCTGGACGAAGTCGGGCGCCAATGCCGACACCAGGGGAGGACGGCCATGGGTCGCGGTGACGCCCGCCGGCACCGCCACCTCGTGCAGCTGGGCGAGCGTCGCGTCCACCGCTTCGAAGTTGCGAGCCACGACCTCCGCGCCGCGCTTGCTGTAGGTCTTTTCGATCGCGTGCTTGATGTGCGCGATCGCCTCGTCTCGTGGCAGGACGCCGGAGATCGCGAAGAAGCAGGTCTGCATGATCGTGTTGATCCGGCCGCCCATGCCTGTCTCGCGGGCCACCGCCGACGCATCGATCGCGTAGAAGCGAATGTGCTTGTCGATCAGCTGCGTCTGCACCTCGCTTGGCAGATAGTCCCAGACCTCGCCGGGTCCGTAGGGCGCGTTCAGGAGGAAGACCGCCCCGTCCACCGCGTGTTCGAGCACGTCGACCCGTTCCAGGAACTCGAATTGATGGCACGCGACGAACCGGGCCTTCGAGATGAGATACGCCGAACGGATCCGGCGGGGGCTCGTACGCAGGTGGGAGACCGTCGTCGCGCCCGACTTCTTGGAGTCGTAGACGAAGTAGCCCTGCACGTGCAGCGGGGTCTCTTCCCCGATGATCTTGATCGAGTTCTTATTGGCGCCGACGGTGCCGTCGGCGCCGAGGCCGTAGAAGAGCGCGGTCGTGACGTCGGCCGGCTCCAGGTCGAACGTGTCGTCGTAGGCGAGCGAGGCGTGGGTCACATCGTCCATGATGCCGACGGTGAAATGATTCTTCGGGCGGGCCTGGGCGAGCGTGTCGAAGATCGCCTTCACCATGGCGGGGGTGAACTCTTTGGACGACAGGCCGTAGCGGCCGCCGACGACGACCGGTTCGGCCGCGAAGGCGGACGTGCCGTCCGCGCGCGCCTCGGCGAGGGCGGTGATGACGTCCTGATAGAGGGGATCGCCGAGCGCGCCCGGTTCCCGGGTGCGGTCCATCACCGCGATCGCACGAACCGATCGTGGCAGCACGCGCAGGAACGCCGCAATCGAGAACGGCCGGAACAGGTGCACCTTCAGCACCCCGACCTTGTCGCCGCGCGCCGCGAGATGGTCGGCCGTTTCGTGCACGGTGTCGGCGCCTGACCCCATGATCACGATGACGCGCTCGGCCTCCGGATGGCCGGCGTACTCGAACAGGCCGTAGCGCCGGCCCGTGAGCTCGGCAAAACGCGCCATCAGCCGCTCCACGATGTCAGGGCACGCGCGATAGAAGAGGTTCGCCGCTTCGCTCGCCTGGAAGAAGGTATCGGGGTTCTGCGCGGTCCCCCGCAGCACGGGATGGTCGGGCGTGAGCCCCCGCCGGCGGTGAGCCGCCACCTGATCTTCCGACAGCAAGGCCCTCAGATCGTCGTCGGTGAGCTCTTCAATCTTCGACACCTCGTGCGACGTCCGGAAGCCGTCGAAAAAGTGCATGAACGGCACGCGCGAGTCGAGCGTCGCCGCGTGCGCGATGGCCGCGAAGTCGTGCGCCTCCTGCACGGACGAGGCGCTGAGCATGGCAAAGCCCGTGGTCCGGCACGCCATAACGTCGGAGTGGTCGCCGAAAATGGACAACGCGTGCGTGGCGATGGTGCGCGCCGCGACGTGCATCGTGAAAGGGATGAGCTCCCCTGCAATCTTGAACATGTTGGGGATCATCAGGAGCAGCCCCTGCGACGCCGTGAAGGTCGTCGACAAGGCGCCGGCCTGCAGCGCGCCGTGCACCGCTCCGGCGGCCCCCGCCTCGGACTGCATCTCGACGACGTCGGGGATGTTGCCCCAGAGGTTGCGGCGGCCCTGGTTCGACCACTCGTCGGAGAGCTCGCCCATCGTCGACGAGGGCGTGATGGGGAAAATCGCGATCACTTCGCTGACGCGGTGCGCGACAGACGCCGCCGCTTCGTTGCCGTCTACGGTCATCGTCCGTCGCTCGGTCATAGGTATCCTTCGGAACAGCCGGTGCTTTTTGATGTCTCGATCGAGAAATCCACGGAGCAGGGCGAGTGACGATCCGCACGCGTTGTCAGTATATCGTGCGCCCCCACGCCATTCCTCGTCGTGATCTCCCCGGCATCCCTGCGCCAACGACATAGCTGGAGGACAAGAGACTGCGCGGTCCATAATGAATGGCCTGCGAGGATCGCGTGATGGGGCTCTTGAAGGGTTCCACGATCGCGCCGTTCGCGCAGCTCATGCACACGATCCGCCTGGCGGGAGGCGCCGACCATTGAACACGCCTGGAGCTCACATGCACAGCTACCGTCGCCATCTGCTCGTTGCCGGCGCCGCCGCCGCCGTTCTCGCCGCCACCAGCGCGGCAGTCGCGCAGCGCGGCGCGGGGTTGTCACCGGATCAAGCGGCCTCGCGCCGGTCGATCGAGCAGGAACTGGCGTCGATCGCGATCGTGGAGCGGAAGGTCATGATGCCGATGCGCGACGGCGTGCGGCTCGCGACCGACATCTATCGGCCACGGGACACCTCGAAGAAAGTGCCGACGATCCTCGTGCGCACGCCGTACAACTTCAACTACTGGGACGTGCGCAACGGCGCGCCGCGCGACATGACCACGGCCCTCACCGCCGTCAAGCGCGGCTATGCCTACGTCGACCAGAACGAACGCGGCCACTTTTTCTCGGAAGGGAGCTACGACATCCTCGGCCCGCCGCGATCGGACGGCGATGACGCCCTCACGTGGCTCGCCAGGCAGCCGTGGTCGAACGGCAAGGTCGGCACCACCGGCTGCTCATCGACCGCGGAGTATCAGATGGGTGTCGCGGCCACAGGGAACCCCGCGTTCGCCGCGATGAACGTGCAGGGATTCGGCGCCGGTGTCGGACGCGTCGGCGGGTACTACGAGCAGGGGAACTGGTACCGCGGCGGCGCGGTGCAGATGCTGTTCATCGCCTGGATCTACGGCCAGCAGAATCAGGTGCGGCCGATGTTCCCGCCCGACACGTCGCAGAAGGATCTGATCCGCGCCTCCAGAGCCTTCGATCTGGCGCAGCAGTTGCCGCCGGTGGACTGGTCGAAGGCGCTCTGGCACCTGCCCGTGCAGGACATCATCGAAGCGGTCGACGGGCCGCACGGCATCTTCGCGGATGCGATGCCGGTCGCGACCGGCGGCCGCATGATCCAGCGCGCGCCGAACGATCCCGCCTGGTACAAGGGCGGCCTGTGGCACGACGACATGCCGCTCAACGTGCCGGGCCTGTATTTCATGTCGTGGTACGACGTCTCGGTGGGCCCCAACCTCGCGCTCTTCAATCACGTCCGCAAGACGGCCACGCCGGAGATCGCCGGTCAGCAATGGGCGGTCATCGCGCCGACGACGCATTGCAGCTATACCCGCGCCTCGGCCGACACCATCGTCGGCGAGCGCAGCATGGGCGACGCGCGGCTCAACTACACCGACATCGTCAACGGCTTCTTCGACCGCTTCGTCAAGGGCGAGCCGAGCGGCGTTCTCGACAGGCTGCCGAAGGTCACCTACTTCACCATGGGCCTGAA
>JANOJK010000702.1:0-3343 GCA_031408165.1 Acidobacteriota bacterium
TGGCCCGCGTGGGTATCCCGCCACGACGCCGAGATCCGGGCGCGCCTGGCGCGCGGCGACGAGGACTCGGTCGTCAACCTCTGGCTCTACGGGACGACGTTCACGGCGCTGCCGCGCGCCACCGACCAGGAGATGGCCTCGCTCGAGACCCGCGCACTGGCCGAAGAGCTCCTGCTGCGGCGGCTGGACGATCTCATCGCGGGGCTTGCCTCGCCGGGCGCCAACGAGCGGCTTCAATTTGCCCGCGAGCTTGTCGGGCGCCAGGATTTCGACCTCTCGACCGATGCCGGCAGGGACCAGGCGCGGGTCTACCTGGTCAAGGCGCGGGAGCGCTCGATCGCCGAGCATGCCAGGTATCGGCGCGTCGCGGAATCGGCGAAGCGGCCAGGGAACCCGGCCGCCGAGCTGGGCTCCTACGCCACGATATACCGCGACCGTGGGCTGTCGTCCGACACCAGAATCACGGCCGACTTCGCACTCGACGCGGCCCTCGAGGCGATCGCGTCCAGCGGCGCGTTCGCGCGGCACAGCGTCACGCGAGCCGCCATCGTCGGACCCGGACTCGATTTCACCGACAAGGCCGAAGGGTTCGACTTCTACCCGCTGCAGACCATTCAGCCGTTCGCGCTGGTCGATTCGCTGACGCGGCTTGGCCTCGCGGCTCCTGACGCGCTGCGAATCACGACGCTCGACCTCAGCCCGCGCGTGAACGGGCACCTGGAAGCGGCGCGCCGCCGCGCGCGCGCCGGCACGGGCTACGAGATCCAGCTGCCGCTATCGACAGGTGACCCGAAGCATCAGTGGGATCCGGCGCTGGTGCGCTACTGGCAGCGGTTCGGGAACACCATCGGTGACGAGATCCCCCCGATTGCGCCGCCCGCCGCCGCCGGCGCCGTGCGGGTACGGGCCGTGCGCGTGCGGCCGCCGGTGACCCTGTCGATCGCGCCGCAGGATCTCGACATCATCGTTGAACGGCTCGAACCCCTGGCGGAAAAGGAGCGGTTCGACCTGATCGTGGCGACCAACATCCTGGTCTATTACGACGCCTTCGACCAGGCGCTGGCACTGTCGAACGTCGCGGCGATGCTGCGTCCCGGGGGATTGTTCGTGACCAACTACGCCGTCACTCCGGGCCCTCAGTTCGAGCCTTCCGCCGCGGTCGTGACGCCGGTCTTCTTCGACCGGCAGCAGAACGGCGACACGATCTTCTGTTACCGCCGCCGCTGAACCGCAGCGGCCTCAAAGGCAGGACACCAGGAGATCAGGCGAACCTGGTCAGCCAAAAACTTTTCTCCTGGCCTCCTGACCTCCTGCGAAAGAACTGCAGGAAAGCATTTCTTTGGACGGCGCAACTCGCCGCCGAATGCATGCGCGTGATCCTTCAGCGGAACGTCGGAAAGAGTCCCTTGAGCTCGTCCGCCGTCGCCGGGCTGCCGTACTGATTCAGCTCGAACGCCTCGGCGTACTTGACGGCGCGGCCCTTCTGATCGCCATACAGCTTGACCAGCAGCGGGCGGTACTGATCCGCGACCGCGGCGCTGCGCTGCTGGACCTGGTTGAGAATGAACGCCGCGCGCCCCGCCTGGTCCGCTGGGGCGTTGCCGCGGTACCGCGCCTGCCACGAGTCCGCATCCGCGAACTGTGACGGCATGTCGCCGATGCAGTCCCACTTCTTCTGCGCCACCTCGTCGAAGCCGACGGCGATGATCGGGTCGAAGGGATACGGCTTCTGGAACCCGTCCGAGTAGAAGAGAAAGATGGGGTTCCGCTTCGTCGCCGGCGTGTACGGCATGAAGAAGGGGGCCGCGACGACGACCGCCGCGTCTTCGGCCAGCTTGCCGACCGCGCGGTGATCCGGGTGGTAGTCCCACGGGCGATGGGAGAGGACGATGTCGGCCTGCCATTCGCGGATCAGGTTGGCGACCTTCTTCCGCGTCTCGAGGTCGGGCATCAGCTCGCCGTCGTGGATGTCCTGGACGTCGGTCGCCACGCCGAGCTTCTTGTGGCAGGCCTCGACTTCGGCCTTCCGGCGCTGCGCCAGCGGTCCGCCCGCCTGTGCGAAGTGACCGACGTCGCCGTTGGTGAGCGAGACGAGCTTCACCTTGTGTCCCTGCGCGGCAAAGAGCGTCGCGGTACCACCGAACTTCTGTTCGGCGTCGTCGGGATGGGCGCCGAACGCGATGATGCGCAACACCCGTGGGGCCGGGGTCTGCGCCGCCAGCGCCTGCAGGCAGAAGAGGGCGAGTGGGAGGACGAGATAGCGAGTTGATGGTTTTCTGGACACTGAGAAACTCCTGAAAGGCGAGGGTGACGCGGCCAGAGTAGGAGCGGTTCGCGAACCGCCCTTACACGAGCTCCCATCCCGGCCGCGTCTGTTCGCGGCGTATGAGCTTGTTGGCTTCGGGGGAGTTGGAGAATTCCATCTTCGCCGCGTCCCACAGCAGGCGTTTGTAGGGCACGCGCAGCGCGATGTTCGCGAGCGTCACCGCCTCCGCGAGAGGCGCGACCTGCTCGAAGCTGCCCTTTGAGGTCTTCGTCTTGTTCTTGAGTGCGTTGATCCACTCGTCCTCTGGCGACGTGGTGTCCACGTCCTTGGCGGCGACGGATCCCGCGAAGGCGCTCTGACGCGCCTTCGGAATCAGGCGCGGGTTCGTTGCCCTGAAGTCGCAGAGGATCTTTCCCTTGTCGCCGATGATCAGCATCCCTTCGTCGGCGAGGTCCTCCTTGTCTTCGTAGAGCTCCTCGGGGGTCTGCGGCTTCATCCCGCCGTCGTACCAGAACGTGTCCACCGCCGGGCGCGCAGCGGTCGCCGGATGCCGCCAGCGAACCGTGCTGGCTTTCGGCAGGCCGACCTGCGACACCCGCCCGCCGTTGCTGACGCCCTGGTCGTTCACCGCCGCGTCGTTGTTCGGCCTGCCCTCCACCCATTCGGGCACGCCGAGGTCCAGGATGCGGTATGGCTGCCAGAGCGAGTAGAACCCCATGTCGCCGAGGCACCCCGCGCCGTAGGCGTACCAGCCGCGATAGAGACAGAACGTGTAGTCGGGATGGTACGGGCGATCCGGTTCCGGTCCCTGGTAGAGCGTCCAGTTGAATCCCGCCGGCACTGGCGGACCTGACTTGTAATACTCCTGATAACCCTGCGGCCAGAACGGACGGTTGGTCCAGTTGTGCACCTCGCGGACGCTCCCGATGACGCCCGCAGCGATCCAGGCGGCGAGCGTGTGGCGGTCCGGAGTGTTGCTGTAGGCCAACAGGTGCGTGGCCCCTGCGCTCGCGCGGCTCGCGTCGAGCGTGCGGCGGAGGTCGTAGAGGACGCTGGCGACCGGCTTGTGCGCGATCG
>JANOJK010000710.1:0-4186 GCA_031408165.1 Acidobacteriota bacterium
TCCGACCAGCCCCCCCTGGCTGCTCACTTCGCCGCTCGGCGCGACCCTGGTCATCCCGACGGCCTTCGTCAGCTGGACCGGCGACGCGCTCGACAAGAAGACCCCGCTCCTCCGCTCGCAGGAAGCGCTGTCGAAGCAGGCGGTGCGCATCCTCAGGCTGTTCGGCTCGAAGGCGCAGCGCGTGATGACGACCTGCGGGCCGGAGCAGGAGTATTTCCTGATCGACCGGCAGTTCTATTTCAACCGGCCCGATCTCATCAACGCCGGCCGCACCCTGTTCGGCGCCCGCCCGCCGAAGGGGCAGGAGATGGAGGACCACTACTTCGGGTCCATCCCCGACCGCGTCCTGGCCTTCATGATGGAAGTCGAGCGCGAGCTCTACAAGGTGGGCGTCCCGATCAAGACGCGCCACAACGAGGTCGCGCCCAGCCAGTACGAGGTCGCGCCGATCTTCGAGAACGCCAACGTCGCCACCGATCACCAGATGATGACGATGGAGATGCTGCGGCGCATCGCGCCGAAGTTCGGCCTCGCGTGCCTGATGCACGAGAAACCGTTTGCGGGCGTGAACGGGTCCGGCAAGCACCTGAACTGGAGCATGAGCGATGAGCTGGGGAACAACCTGCTCAATCCGGGCGACACGCCTCACGACAACATCCAGTTCCTGGTGTTCTGCGCGGTCGTGCTGCGGGCGGTCAACAAGTTCCAGGGGCTGCTGCGGTTCAGCATCGCCAGCGCGGGGAACGATCACCGGCTGGGAGCGAACGAAGCGCCGCCGGCGATCATCTCGATCTTCCTTGGCGACATGCTGACCGACATCTTCCAGCAGATCGAGAAGGCGGGCAGCGCCAAGACGACCAAGAGCGGCGGGATCATGGACATCGGCGTCAACGTGCTGCCGAAGCTGCCGCGCGACGCGGGCGATCGCAACCGCACGAGCCCGTTTGCGTTCACCGGGAACAAGTTCGAGTTCCGCGCGGTCTCGTCGAACCAGAGCATCGCGCTCCCGAACGTGTGCCTCAACGTCGCCGTCACCGAGTCGCTCGACTACGCGGCGACCGAGCTCGAAAAGGGGCTCAAGGAAGGCAAGAAGCTGGCGGGGGCGGTGAAGGCGCTGCTCACCAAGCTCATCAAGGACAACAAGCGGATCATCTTCAACGGCAACAATTACTCCGACGAGTGGCAGAAGGAGGCGGGCAAGCGCGGCCTGCTGAACCTGCGCACGTCGGTCGACGCCTACAGCGAGGCGATCAAGCCGGATGTCGCCAAGGCCTTCGAGAAATACGGCGTCCTGAACGAGCGGGAGCTGCACGCCCGCTACGACGTCGCCGTCGAGCAGTACAACAAGACCGTCAACATCGAGGCGCAGCTCATGGTGCTGATGGCAAACCGCTACATCCTGCCCGCGGCGTATCGTCACCAGGAGCAGCTCGCGAACACCGTCGCCGCCGTCAAAGCGGCGGGGGCGGTGGCGAAGGAAACCAAGCGCGCCCTCGACGAAGTCTGCCGGCTCACCGACAAGGGGAAGATCTGCGTCGACCGCCTGCAGGAGCTCCTGGAGCACGAAGGGGCCGGCGAGCCGGAGAAGCACGCGTTGTACTTCCGCGACAAGGTCATCCCCGCGATGAGCGCGTTGCGGGAGGTCGGCGACAACCTCGAGAGCATCGTCCCGCAGACCCTCTGGCCGCTCCCGACCTACCGGGAGATGCTTTTCGTCAAGTAGCCCCCTTCGCCCAAGAAGGGCTTCGGTGGGCCGGCGGACCAACTCCGGCAGGGGAACCTCCGTCCAAGTCTTTGGAACGGAGGTTCCCGTATGTTCCGTATGGCCGTGCTCGCCGGTGTCGTCGTTCTTGCCGTCGGTCCCTCTCCTGAAAGTCCCGGTCAGGCGCGCCGCGCTGTCCTCGAAGGGGCCGATTGCTCGCAGATCAACATGATGTTCGGCGACTTCGAGGTCGGCCGGGCCGAGCAGCACGCCACCGTGCCCGTATCGGCCGGCACGCTGGAAGTCCGCCCGGACTGGAACGGCGGCGTCAAGATCGAGCGGGGCACCGGCAGCACGTATGGCATCACGGCCTGCATCGGCGCGGGGGCCTCGACGCGTGCAGAGGCCCAAGGAGCTGCCGACGCCGTCCGGCTGGTGATCGACGGGAGCCGCGTCCGCGTCACCGGGACGGGGGACAGCCGCAGCCCCGCACGGAGCTGGAGCGTGCAGCTGATCGTCACCGCCCCGGACGGCTCCAGCATCGACGCCGAGACGTCGAATGGCCCGATCGGCGTGTCCGGCTTTTCCGGAACGCTGACGGCGACCGCGTCGAACGGGCCTATCGCGCTGAACGACGTCGCCGGGACCGTCAAGGCGCGCGCCTCCAACGGCCCGATCAGCGTCCACGGCGGCCGTGGGGAGTTCGACGTCGAGACGGCGAACGGTCCGATCCATGTCCAGCTGTCGGGCCGCCGCTGGGATGGCCACCTGGACGCACGGGCGGCGAACGGTCCATTGAACGTCACCGTGCCGGCCGGGTACCAGTCGGGCGTGGAGATCTCCTCCTCCAACCGCTCGCCCTGGAGTTGCGGCGCCGACGCGTGCCGCACCGGGAGCCGCGACCGGGACGATCGCACGCGCAGCCTCCGCATCGGAGTGGAACCCGTCATCGTGAAGCTCTCGACGGTCAACGGGCCCGTCTCCGTCAACGAGCGCTGAACGGCGCCGGCGCGGCGGTGTGGTACATCCGGCACGGGGGACACGATCGGCGCGACGCGGATCAGCGCGAACGCCGGCCGCGCGATCAAGAAGCCGCCGCGTTCCCCCGGCCTGGTTCAGCGATTGGAATCTTCCGGCGCCCCGACCTGCTCCGCGCCGCGTCAGAATCGCAGCTGGCCGTCGCCCACGCGGACGCTCCGGCCGCCGACGCGCACGCGCGTGATCTCCTGGCCGCTTGCCTCAATCGATATGTGGATGCGGCTCGGACGCCGCATCGCCACGCCTTGGAGGCTGACGAGGCGGCGCAGACGATCGGGAAGCACGAGACGATGCGTGAACAGGTAACACCCCAGCGGGCCGCTCGCTCCGCCCGTCGCCGGATCCTCGGAAATGCCGAAGCCCGGCGCGAGCATCCGGCTGTAAACCGCCTCGTCCCCAATCGACCCGGTGCAATCGGTCGTGAAGATGAAGAGCGGTAGTTCGTCGATGCCGGACGCCTGGCACGCGGCGGCGTAGGCCTTCCGATCGACCGAGACGCGGTCGACCGCGGTCCGCGTCATGAGGGCGGCGAAGAGAAACGGGACGCCGCACGAGACCACCTGCGGCGGCGGCGTGGCCAGGTCGCCGCCTTCCACACCGATCGCCCGTGCGAAGGCAGAGCGATCCCGGATCTCGCCGCCGAACTCCGGGTTCTTCTGCGTCATCCACGCGAAGTCGAGCGTCTGCCCCTTCCAGGCCATCGATACCGGCGTCGGTCCGACCCCGAGCCCGAAGACGAAGTCCTGCCGGCCGGGCGCGATCGCACCTTCGTCCGCCAGTGCGAACGTGCTCCCGATTGTCGGATGCCCTGCCATGGGCAGCTCTTCACCCGGCGTGAAGATCCGCATGCGGACGTCAATTGGCGTCGCGCCGGCCGGTTGCGGCCTCGCAGCCGTACCTTGCGGCGGGTCGGGCGGGAAGATGAACGTGCACTCGGAGAAGTTCATCTCCCGCGTGATGGTCTGCATCTCCTCCGGCGAGAGGCCCGCCGGCTCCGGAAACACGGCGAGCTGGTTGCCCTCGAATGGAGCGTCGGTGAACACGTCGTAGTGGAGGTAGCGGTATGTGCGCATCTAAGAAACTTCAACATATCAGGGCTGGTTTGAAACATCCGGACCAATCGGACAGCGGTCCGCCTTCGTTGACTTCGTTGCTTCGTTTCGAGATCCGTGGCCTTCGTACGTCGTCAGTCAAGTGCGCTATTCTTACCTCCGGATGGCCAAGCGTAAGCAGAAATCCCGATCACTGTTCGACGGTCCAGACGATATCGACACTCCTTCGGGTCCCCATGACGACGAGCACGTCCCGCTGCACGAGGCGGCGCAGACCCGGTACCTCAATTACGCCCTTTCGGTCATCACCTCGCGCGCGCTGCCCGATGTCCGCGACGGGCTGAAGCCCGTGCAGCGGCGCATCCTCTTCACGATGTGGCAGCAGAACCTGACC
>JANOJK010000908.1:0-3419 GCA_031408165.1 Acidobacteriota bacterium
CCGCAACCCGAAAGTCCTCATCGGTTACAGCGACATCACCGCGCTGCTGCTCGCGATTCACGCGAAGACCGGCCTCATCACGTTCCACGGGCCCATCGGGCTGGGCCGCTGGGACCCCTACTCGCTCGAGTACTACAGGCGCGTTCTCTTCAACGGCGAGCCCGTCACCTATTCCAACAAGCAGGGCATCTCCGAGGACCGCAACGCGCTGACCCAGGTCGAGTTCCGCACCCAGACGATTACGCCAGGCAAGGCACGCGGGAGGCTGCTCGGCGGTAACCTGACCGTGCTGACCACGATTCTCGGCTCACCGTACCTGCCCGATTGGGACGATGCGATTCTTTTTTTAGAGGATGTGCGGGAAGATCTCTATCGCGTCGACCGGATGCTGACGCAGTTGAAGCTGGCCGGCGTGCTTGGAAAGATCAAAGGGTTCGTCTTCGGCGGCTGCTCGGAGTGCGGTCCGGGCAACGGCAACTACGGCGCGCTGACGCTCGAAGAGATCTTCACGGATCACATCAAGCCGCTCGGCGTCCCGGCATGGCAGGGGGCGATGATCGGGCACGCGCAGCCGCAGTGGACACTACCGGAGGGCGCGCAGGTGGAAGTCGACGCGACGGCCGCGACGATCACGCTGCTCGAAGCGCCCGTCGCCTGATCCAGCACACCGTCCCGAGCAGTTCCAACCATCACCGCGACGCGCCGCACCGCGCAGACGACACGGTGCGCATGACTTCACCCTCCTGCAGCGCGTCGACGGTGACCATGTCGGCCGGACGCACGCTGGCGAACACCGTGTAATCGGGGTCGAGGCGCGCGTTGTCGACCAGGTTGACGTAGAACTGCGCGTCCGCGGTATTCCTTCCGCGCGTCGAGAGCCCTACCGTTCCCCGACTGTTCCTTGCCCCGATCTCGTCGCGCATGTATTCCTTGTGCCCCGAATACTCGTTCGCGCCGGGGCCACCCCCCTGAACGACGAAGTTCGGCGCCACGCGGTGGATCGTGAGCCCGTCGTAGTAACGATCGACGAGCGCGAGCTTCAGGAAGCGATCGACCGTGACGGGCGCCGCGGCCGGCTCCATCCTGAGCGTGAACGACTTGCCCGATGCCAGGCTGACGGTGACGCACTGGCGGAGGTCGGCGAATTGCTGCGGCCACCCGCGCGGCACGAGGACAGGTTCCGCGGATGCGGCCTTTCCCGTCAGTCGCGAGATGAGAGACGCCGCCTTCGCCGCGACGATCGGATCGAAGTCCTTCAACAGCGGCTGGAGTTCCACCGCGTGCTCCGGGCCAGCATGAGTGGCGAGGGTTTCGAGCAGCGGCACCCGGGCGTCCCGGGACGTTTCCTTGCCCTCGCTCGTGAGCCGCAGCAGTGCCGCGACGAGCGCCCGCGCCGTGCGATCGTTGCGCGCCGAGTCGGCGAGCAGCATCGCGGCGGTTCTGAGGAGCTGCACGTCGGAGCGATCGAGGGCCGCGACAATCGCGGGGTCGGCGTCGGCCTTCTTCAGCCGGCGCAGCGGGCCGAGCGCGGCCTCCCGGACGTTATCGTTCGCGTCGTAGGCAAGCCGTTCAAGGTGCGGAACGTCCCCGGCGGCGCCCGCGGCGCGCGCGGCGTACATCCTCACCCACCATGAGGGATGCGTGGCAAACACCTCCATCGAACCGGCCGCGAGCACGGGCGCGCGTTTCGCCAGCGCCACGAAGGCGTGGGCCTGGCGGTGCCACGCGGCGCCGGCTGGTATCACGGCTTCCGCGGCGATCCGAGCGGTGACGTCGTCGGCCTCCTTACACAGATCTCCCAGCGCGTCGATGGCCGCAAGCGCGACATGGGTATCGCGATCCGCGACGGCAGCCAGTAACGGCGCGCAGCCGCGCGTGCGGGCGCCGCGCCGAGCGTATCCCCGCACAGCTTCGTAGCGGACCTGGCCGTCACGATCGGCCAGCTTTTCCTGTAGCAGGGTGAGACGGCGGTCGTCGTCCAGACCGGCGCCAGCGCCGGCGCCGGCGAGGACCGCGGTGGCCAACCGCCGCACCGGCCCGTGGGGATCGCGCAGCGCCACCAGTTCGGTCTCCCCGTCCAGTCCCCGCGCGGCAATCAGCGCCCCGAGCGCGGCCTCGCGGGTGCTGTCGTCATCATTCGTCCCGGTCCTGGCGACGATTCGAGACAGGCGCGTCACCGTGTCGGGATGGAACGTCGTGACCCTGGCGTTCAGGCGTCCGAGCGACTCGAGGCTCCGCACGGCACCGAGATAAAAGCTCGCCCTGCTCCTGGCGGACGCCGCCCACGCGAGCAGACGCAGCAGCGTGCCCTCGGCGGCGTGGACCTGCTCCGCGGTTCCCCACTGGATGCTGCCGATCGGCGCCGGCATGATGCTCTTCAGCTTCGGCGTGTCGGGGAGAGTGACGGTCTGGAGCCACGCCGCCACGGACCTGATGAGCGCGGGATCGCGGGCCGGGTCGAAACCCTTCAGCGACTGCGCGATGGCGGTCGCGGCGACGGCTGGATCGACGCCCGCCTTCTGCCCCAGGGCGAGCAGCCTGGGCACGTTGGCGGGATCCTCGAGGCGCCCGATGGCGCGAACTGCGTACTGCGAGACGGTGGGATCGCCGGACGTCGCAAGCGGCCAGAGCACATCCGCGCCGGCCCACGCTTTCTCGGCGTTCAAGACGATCGCCGGCACCTGCGTGGCGCCGGGCTGCTGCGGTGTCGGGTTCGCAGGCGCGAACGGTCCTGCCTGCGCCAGAAAGATCAGAACGATCAGCGTCATGAACGCCCGGAATACTCCAGCATCTGGGTCGTGAGGTCCAGCGGGTACGAGATCCGGACGTCGGTGATCTCCTCCTGCCCGTCCCGGACGGCCTCGAGGCGCGGCTGGACGAAGCCGGTGTAGGACGGCATGTGCAGGCGGTCCACGCGCGCGACCACCTCGTCGCGCAACGCCGGATCGAAATGGACGCCGTAGGTTTCAAACAGCGCCTTCGCCGCCTCGTAGTCCCCTTCCGCCTTGATCCGCTGGACGTCGGCCAGCAGGCGGCCGACGCCTTCCCGGAAGGCTTCCACGTCCACGACAACGTAGTAGGTCTTGCCGTCGCGGCGGCTCAGCTCGATGGCGCGCGAATTCGCCATGAGCCAGCCGACGATCATCTGCCTGTTCCGCATGTGGTCTTCCTCGATCTGCGATCCCTCGCGGACGCGGCGCAGCTGGACGAGGGCGTTGCGCGCATACCCCTCGTACACGGCGCGGACGATGTCGGCGTGGTCCGCCTCCGCCACGAGTCCCAGCTCCACGAGCTTGCGGTCGGGCACGAAGTAGAGGGCGACGAGATCGGCGCGCGATTCTTCCAGCGCGGAATACTGCTCCTTCAGCACGCTCTGTGGCCTGCCCTGCAGGCGCTCGGCAATCCTGCCCGAGCCGTGC
>JANOJK010000733.1:0-1770 GCA_031408165.1 Acidobacteriota bacterium
ATGTTCGAGATGACCAAGCTCGTGAGCAAGCACCTCAAGGCCTAGCCCGCCATCCACTTCGTGACGATGTGACGCGCGGAAAGCCCCGTCTCCGGCGGGGCTTTTCGTGCGTCAGTCCCGAACCGCACGAGTCTCTCTCCCCCTCGCCGCGCCTGCGGCCGATGCCGATACTGTAATCGCCTGTTCCAGGATGGCCCACTATCCTGCGACCCTCTGTGTATTCGTTCCGTCATCCATAGGGGAAAAAGCCGCGGCACAGCGCTTGCCCTTTGCCCCTATGACCATGCCCGACAGATTCCACCCGCGTGCCGCCGCCGAGGCGGGCTTCTCCCTCGTGGAGATGATGATGGTCGTCGCCATCATCGGCGTCCTGGCGGCGATCACCCTGCCGATGAGCGGCAACGCGGTGCGTTACATCAAGGTGAGCGGCGACGCGCGCAACCTGTCGAACGCGACCGCCGTGACGAAGATGCGTGCCGCAGCCAAGTTCACGAAGGCGCGGCTGTTCGTCGATGTCATCGGCAAGACCTTCTACATCGAGACCTACGAGAAGCCGTCGGCGACATACCTGTATGGCCGTTGGCTCAACGAGATCGGGGCGACGGCACTGGCGTCGACCGTGTCTTTCGGCTATGGCCCCGTCGCCACGCCGCCGCTGAACACGCAGACGACAATCGGCCAGGCTGGTGTGTGCATGACGACTGCGGCAGTTCCCGTGGCCATCGCCAACAGCGCCTGCATCATCTTCAATTCCCGCGGGCTGCCGGTGGACGCGACGGGTGGCCCGACCGGCGACGAGGCGATCTACGTCACCGACTCGACAGCGGTCTACGGCGTCACGGTGGCGGCGACCGGGTTCGTCCGGCTGTGGCGCACCAACTACACCTCGACGCCGTCATGGAGCCTCCAGTGAGTCCGCGGCGGTCGCGTGAAGACGGCTCGACGCTCGTCGAGGTGGTCATATCCAGCGCGATCCTCGTCACGCTGATGGCGGGTCTGATGTCGCTCGTCGGCCTCTCGATCAACACCACCGAAAACCAGGGGCACCTGGCGGCCCGCACCACCGAGTACGCGCAGGACAAGATGGAGCAGCTCCTCGCGCTGTCGTTCAACGACAGCGGCAGCGATACCACTGTGTTCCCCGCCGGCGGATCGGGCGGCACCGGGCTGGCGGTCGGAGGCAGCGCCAATCCGAGCACGCCGGTGACGAAGTACGTCGACTATCTCGATCAGAGCGGCAACCTGTGCGGCTCGCTGTCGGCCGCGTGCCCCGCCCCCTCGGGGACGACCCCGCCGGCCGGCTGGTTCTACCAGAGGGTGTGGGGGGTCACGAGCGGTTCGGCGACGCTGAAGCAGGTCACCGTGACCGCGACGGTCGCCAGGGGCTTCGGCGGCGGCAACAAGGCCATTTCCACGCTTACCGTCCTGAAGTCGAGTCCGTTCTAGAGACCATGATGCGCACATCCCAGCACGGCTTCTCGCTCGCGGAGCTCATGATCTCGATGGCGGTCATGCTGATCATCGCCGTGGGCGCCACGACGGCGATGCTCTAGATGACGAGCACCCAGGCGACCATCTGGAACCGCACGCTGATGCACAGCGGCATCCGGGGCGCCACCGAAGTGCTGCAGCAGGAGGTCGGTCAGGCCGGGCGCATTGCGCTCCCCGCGGCGGTGACGCTGACGGCAAACATCGGGGCCGGGAGCACCACCGCACAGCCCGCGACCATGAGCTCGACGGTCGGCATGTTTCCGGGCGAACAGCTCGAGA
>JANOJK010000754.1:0-5152 GCA_031408165.1 Acidobacteriota bacterium
GCGGGTGGCACACGTGGCGCGCGGGCATCGAGGGCGCATCGTGGTTCGCCGCCGCCGGCGTGGCGGGTTCGATGGCCGCCGGTGCAGTGGTCCTCGGTTACTACCTTGCCTACTGGGCAGGCGTGCGCCGGCGGTTCAAGCGGCACATGGCTGCCCGGACGTGATCTTCGTCCCGGGTGGAAACCTCGAGTGTCACGTCCGATCTCAGGCAGAGGGCGCCGACAAGCCGAGAGCGCAGATTGAGGGACCGGCCCTTCGCGATCGTGCGGGCTGCCGTGGCCGTGTGGATGACGTTACGAATAGTTCACCCAGATTCGGCACTTCCACACGCCGCTCTCCTTCTCGAACAGGCGGATGTTCGTGAAGTGCTTCGGGGCCTTGCCGGAGGAGCCAACGATCACCACGGTCGACAGGAGGATACTGTTGTCGGTCCGGGAAAGGACGCTGACCGTGCCCGAGGAGGCGCGGTCCCTCGCGGTGAACCCGTCGCGAAACGCCTCCTTGCCTGCGAGCGTCCCATCGGCGCGGCGGAACGTCAGCTGGTCGGACAGGTGAGCCGCGAAAAACTCGGCGGCACGACCGTCGATGTTCTCCTCGCGAATCGGGAACGCCAGATTCGTGCGAAGCAGGTCCATTTCGTCGGACGTCAGCGGGTTGATGAAGCTGCCCGTCATCTCGACCGGCAGGTGCATGCGGTACTCCACACCCTGGGCGCCGATCTCTGCCTGATGTACTTCTCCTCGGGGGATCTGCAGGACGCTGCCAACGTGCAGCGGCCACGCCTGTCCCGAAAGAGACGAGAACGTGATGTCGCCGTGCGCCACTTCCAGCCACTCCTCGGCATCGTGATAGTGGAAGTCCACACGCTGCAAGGGAGGAAGCGTCTGGTTGCGCGAGACCCAGCCCTCCATGAGCGCGTGAGGCAATGCGGAATGTATTCTCACTGAGCCGCAGGATACCCGAAAAGCGCGGGAGACGACCCGGGGACATGCCTGGCGACCCCCGAAACGCCTTGATCTTCATCCACCACGCGGACAAGATGACCTCTTGCGGTTCGCCATAAGGAGGCTCGTGTGAAGCTGACGGAGATGTTCATCGGGGAGCTCGATCGCGAAGGGCCGCTGACCCGCCGCGCGCTGGAGGTGGTGCCGCAGGGGCGTGACGACTGGAAGCCGCACGCGAAGTCGATGGCGCTCGGCCACCTCGCCGGCATGGTGGCGATGATGCCGTCGTGGCTGTCGATGATGATCGAGAAGGACGAGTTCGACCTGGCGCCACCGGCGGGGACCAGCTCGCAGTTCTCGAAGCCGTTGAAGACGGCGAAGGAGCTCGTCGAGGAGGCGGAGAAGGGCTACGCGGGGGCGCGCAAGGCGCTGCAAGGGACGACCGACGACCACCTGATGAAGCGGTGGCAGCTCAAGGTCGGCGGCAAGGTGGTGCAGGAGCAGCCGCGCCACGTAATGCTGCGCGATTCCCTCATGCACCTCTCGCATCATCGGGGTCAGCTGACGGTGTACCTGCGCCTGAACGACGTGCCGGTGCCGGCGATCTACGGTCCGTCGGCGGACGACCAGCGGTTCGGGTGACGCCGCGAACCGCGTCACGAGATTCGCGTGTCCGCGGAGTCCGTGGCCAAACCTCTGTAGCAGGTTGCTGAAAAAGTGGACGCCGCCACGCCGGCAATCACGAAGACACAAAGTCGCCAAGGCACAAAAGACCAACACAGAGTCGTTCTGCTTCGTGCCTTGGTGCCTTGGTGCCTTGCTGAACTAGTCGTCTCGTGGTGTCACTCTTCAACACACGCTGCCAGCCTGGAGTTCCGCGTCGGCCTCGCAATCCGCGGCTGAGCCTCTTTGATCCGTGCTGTTCGCGCGTTCCGTGGCGAAGCGTCCTGGTCAGCGGCCGGTCACGAGCGGCAGTTCGACGAAGCTGGCGCGATCCGGCGCGTGATAGATCCGCTGCGCGGCTTTTCGGTAGTCCGCCGGCTTCGCCCAGAAGATGCTCGGCACGAACGACTGCGGGTTGCGGTCGTAGAGCGGGAACCACGACGACTGGATCTGGACCATGATCCGGTGCCCCGGCAGGAACACGTGGTTCGCCGTCGGGAGCGCGAACCGGTACTGGAGCGGCACGTCCGCGGCGAGCGCCTTGGCGGTCTCGAAACTCTCGCGATAGCGGCCGCGGAAGATGTCGGCCGCCACCATCAGCTGATACCCGCCCATCGAGGCCTGGCCCGCGACTTCGTCCGGATAGACGTCGATCAGCTTCACGACCCAGTCGGCATCCGTCCCGGTCGTCGAGGCGATCAGGTTCGCCATCGGCTGCCCGCTGATCTTGACGGGCGTTTTGAGCACATCCGACGCGAAGGCGAGGACATCCGGACGGCCCGAGGCTTCGCGTTGATCGTCCACCAGCCATTGGGCCCACGTCAGCGGCGGGGCGTACCCCATCGGCTGGCTCGGACGCGCGCGATACGGCACGGGCTTGGCGGGATCCGAGACGTACTCGTCATACGGCGCATCGCCGGCCTTCGGCGGGGAGAAGCCGAGCGCGAGTCCCGCGCCCAGGTACAGGGGTGTCGCCTCGACGCGGCAGCCGGTGGCGCAGCCGGCGGGCCAGGCGGGCAGCCGCCGCCATGTGTTCGTGCCCGTCTCGAACGCGGTCACCGGCGCGACGTCGGCCCTGGGCGCCTCGTCCTTCAGGTGTTGCGCGAGGAACGGCGCGAGCACGTCCTGGCGGAAGTGTAGCGCCGTGTCGCTGTTGAATTTCAGCGCGCCGAGGCTGCTGCCCTCGCCGATCTCCTGTCCGTGGTGCCATGGGCCCATCACGAGGAAGACCTTGTCGTTGTTGGTGTCCTTCGGCTCGAGCGCCTTGTACACGGCGATAGCGCCGTAGATGTCTTCCTGATCCCAGAGGCTGTGGACGACCATCACCGGAACCGCGAGCGGCTGCGCGGCGAGCAGCTTGTCCATCGCCTGCTCGCGCCAGAACGCGTCGTAGCTCGGATGTTCCAGGATCTTCCGCCAGAACCCGACCTGCTCGAGGCCGTGGCGGCGGCCGATCTCTCCCGCGGATCCCGCCGCCATGTACTGGTCGTAATCGTCGAAGTGCCCCGACCACCATTTCCCGGAGTTGTCGCGCGTCCCGACCTGCTCGAGCATGTACGGCATCATCTGCTGCCGGAACGCGCCGTTGTGGAACCAGTCGTCCCCCATCCAGCCGTCCACCATCGGGTTCATCGGCACCGACACCTTCAGCGCGGGATGCGGGTTGACGAGCGCCATCAGCGGCAGGAACCCGTCGTACGAGATGCCGAGGATGCCGACCTTCCCGTTGGTCTCCGGGACGTTCTTCACCAGCCAGTCAATCGTGTCGTAGGTATCCGTCGCATGATCCACCGTCGTCGGATTCAGCGGTCCGCGAAGCGGACGGTTCATCACGTAGTCCCCTTCGGATCCGTACTTGCCCCGCACGTCCTGGACGACTCGGATGTAGCCGCCGCCCACGATGACGTCCGTGGCGTTGTCGTAGCCCGAGAGGACCGGTCCGAGGTGCGGGCTCTGCGCGTGGCCCGTGAGCACGTTGGCATCGTACGGCGTGCGCGTGAGGAGGATCGGCGCGCGCGCAGCTCCTTTGGGGACGAGGACGACGGTGTGCAGCTTCACGCCGTCGCGCATCGGAATCATCACGACGCGCCGGGCGTGGTCGAAGCTGTCGGTGACCGGCGTGAACTGCGCGGGGGTTTCGCTCGGGAGCCCCTGCGCGGGCCGCTGGGCCGCCGGGGCCTGCGCCGAGGGCAGCGCCGCCAACAGGCCGATGCCGGCGGCAGCGAGCAGGGACAACGCCGTGGCGCGGTGCGGGAGGATCATGCACGCATCCTATACGAGCGCACCGGTGACGCGACGCGGTCTCGAGCTTAGCGGACGTCAACCTGCACGCGCACGAGCCTCGTCCGGCCGCTCTCCTGCACGATTTCGTACAGCTCGAAGATGGCCGGCTCCGGCTGCTCGCTTCCGCGCCCGCCGCTTGGGGCTCCGATCGCACTCCTGTAAGCGCCCGCGGCCGCCGAAAGGAGCGACCCCGCGGCTTCGAGACTCTCAGGCACCTTGCTGTCAGTCTTGGTCCCGAATTCCGTCAACATGCCGTCGCGAAACTTCAGGTTCAGGTCGTTCGAGCCCCAGCCGCGCTGCTGCTTGACATAAAGAACGTCCTTCGCGTCTGGCAGATACACGACGGACAGTTCGACGGGACTGTCCTTCGCGCCGGTACGCGCGACGAGCAGGTAAGGCTTCGGCGCGTACACCTTCACCCCCGTTTCGTTCCTCAGCGCCGGGTCCGAATACACGCGCACGCCGGCGCATCCCGGCGCCGCCAGGCACATCGTCAACAGTGAAGCTCCGCCGATCAGAGTTCGTGTCAGCCGTCCGGTCATTCAGAACCCCCTTGCGCGGATCAGAAGACGCCCCCCTGGGCAACTCTCCCTCCTTTTGTAGTCTATGCCGCGTCGGCATCGGGTTCGGTTCTGCCGGGCGGCTGAGGAGGTGCGCCCCGCTCAGGTGAGTGTATGAAGGGACCGTGACAGGGCTGGTCACGAGAGGTCAGCGGGATTGGCGATGGAGCGGCCGGTGCTCGAGCCGGAGGGGGTGCGTGAAGGCGTCGCGGCCGGCCGTCGATCTCCGGCGTCTGCTTTAGCGCGTCTGGACGAGGCGGTCGGTATCGAAGCCGTTGGCACGGGCGGCGGCGACGGCCGAGGCATAGGCCCCGGCATCCAGGCGCGCGCTGCGCGACAGGATCCACAGATACTTGCGATCGGGGGATCCGACGACGGCCCACGAGTAGTCGCCGGCGAGACCGAGGATCCAGTAGTCGCCCCAGACGGCCGGAATCCACGACAGCACCGCGGGGGCGAAGCGCACCTTCAGCTTCGCGGACGTGCTGGTATCGACCACGCGCGCGATGCCGCGCGCCTCCTCGATCGTCCCGCCGGTGGTGCGGCATCGATTGGTCACGTCGAGGCGCCCGTCCTGCCGCCGCGCGTACGTCGCGCGCACGTCGCCGGCGCATTGCTTCTGGAACCGGTTGGGAAAGCGCGCGACTTCGAACCAGTCGCCGGCATAGCGCCCGAGGTCCACCGCCGCGACGGTGCGCACCG
>JANOJK010000777.1:0-2466 GCA_031408165.1 Acidobacteriota bacterium
GCGGGTGGACATCGAGGATCAGATCGTCACCGACCGCGTGATCAACGAGCTGATGGGGAAAGACCCCTCGGCGCGCTTCCGGTTCATCATGGAACGCGCCGAAGAGGCCGTGGAACTCGACGTGTAACAACCAAGTTGCCCAAATCGGGGTCTAACTCCTCGCCAGCCGAATTGGAGGAGTGGACATGCGGAATGTGCGTCGCCTCGTCCTCGTCGCGTTTTTCGTGCTTCTGGTTACAGTTACCGGTCGTGCCGCCGGCGTGCTCCTGCAGGGGACCATCGTCGATCCGGCGGGCGTGCCCATCCCGGGGGCGACAGTCGAGCTGCTGTCCAGCGGGATGACAGTTGCCAAAACCGTCACCGCCGCCGACGGCGGGTTTAAGTTCGCCGACGTCGCGGCGGGCGGCTACCACATCAACGTGTCGCTCGCCGGGTTCCGCCAGACGCGCACGGCTGTCTCTATCGGGGCGACGCCGCCTCGCCGGATCCGCCTCACCCTGCTGATCGGCAGCGTCAGCGAGACGGTCGTCGTCACGAGCGACGCTGCGCCGGCAGCCCGTAAGGAGGGCGTGGTCGGCGGCGTGGTCGGCGGCCTGCCTTCTGCTCCTCCGCCCCCGGCGCGTGCGTCGCCGGGGTACGGGGCGGGGCGTGGTGCCGGCAGCGCCGGCGGGATCGCCCCCGGTTACGACGCACGAGCCTATGCCCCTGCCGCCGACCCTCGCGACACCGAACGCTACGCCTCGATCGACGAGAACAAGTTCCGCCGTTCATCGGAGCACCCGCTCTCGACCTTCTCGATCGACGTCGACACCGCGTCGTACGCCAACGTGCGCCGGTTCCTGAACGAGGGACGGCTCCCGCCCGCGGACGCCGTCCGCGTAGAGGAGTTGATCAACTACTTCAAGTTCGACTACGACGACAGCTCGCGCGATGCGCCGTTTGGTGTCACCACCGAGGTCACGGTGTGCCCGTGGAACAGCCGGCACAAGCTCGCGCTCATCGGCCTGCAGGCGAAGCGTCTCGCGCCGGGGAAGACGCCCCCGAGGAACCTCGTCTTCCTGCTCGACGTGTCCGGGTCGATGACGAGCGACGACAAGCTGCCGCTCGTGAAGAACGCGATGAAGATGCTCGCCGGGACGCTCACGGCGCGGGACCGCGTCGCGATCGTGACCTACGCCGGTACGACCGGCGTCGCGCTACCGGCGACTCGCGGCGATCGTGGCGGCGTGATCCTGGACGCGATTTCCGCGCTCACCCCCGGCGGCTCGACCAACGGCGGCGCCGGGATCCAGCTCGCCTACCAGATCGCCCAGGACCAGTTCGTCAAGGGGGGCATCAACCGCGTGATCCTCGCCACCGACGGCGACTTCAACGTCGGCGTCACCAGCGTCGCCGCGCTCGCGCGGCTGATCGAAGAGAAGCGCTCGACCGGCGTGTTCCTCTCCGTGCTGGGCGTCGGCACCGGTAACCTCAAGGACGCGACGATGGAGATGCTCGCGGACAAGGGGAACGGCAACTACTCGTACCTGGATTCGCTCACCGAAGCGCGACGCGTCCTGATTGCGGAAGCGGGCTCCACGCTCGTGGCCGTCGCGAAGGACGTGAAGATCCAGGTCGAGTTCAATCCCGCGCAGGTCGGGGCGTACCGGCTGGTCGGCTATGAGAACCGGCGGCTCAAGGCGAAGGACTTCAACGACGACACCAAGGACGCCGGCGAGATGGGGGCGGGACATTCCGTCACGGCGCTGTACGAGATCGTGCCGCCGGGCGAGGACGTGGATTCGCCGGCCGTCGATCCGCTGAAGTATCAGCGTCCAGCGACGGCCGCGCCGCCGCCGGCCGGCACCGTGCCGTCGAACGAGTTGATGACGGTGAAGGTGCGTTACAAGCAGCCCGAGGGGGAACCGGAGCAGCCTCGTCACCGTCGCCGTCCTCCCGAAGTACACGCCAGCGCCGAAGCACGTCGGCTTTGCCGCGGCGGTCGCCGAATTCGGCATGCTGCTCCGGGACTCGCCGTTCAAGGCGGACGCGTCGTGGACCGACGCCGTCAGGCTGGCGACGGTCCATCGCGGACAGGATCCCGACGGCTACCGCGCGGAGTTCGCGCGGCTGGTCGAACTGGCGGCCGCGCTGGATCGCCAGCGATCGACCACGTCGAGCGCCCACCGGCGCTGATCGAATACCGCAGAGCCGGGCAACGGCCATCCGTGAAAAGGCCCTACGATGAAGCCGGATAGAAGGCCTTGAGAACCGGCTCTGCGCAGCTTCCCCTTCACGGCGGGCGCGCGCCTGCGTGGCTGTTTTCACGCATGGTGCGGCTCGCGAGCGAGATTACCGCCCACATCGTGGCCGAGTACGGCAGCGAGGAGGTGCTGCGCCGCCTGTCCGATCCGCACTGGTTCCAGGCGTTCGGCTGCGTGCTCGGCTTCGACTGGCACTCGAGCGGCGTGACCACCACCGTGACGG